>NZ_JBEYHT010000037.1:0-78710 GCF_040635425.1 Streptomyces laurentii
GGTGTCCCCGAACGCCGCAGCCACGATTACATCCGGGCCGGCACCACCACCTTGTTCGCCGCCCTGGAAGTGGCGACCGGCAAGGTCATCGGCTCGCTCCACCGCCGCCACCGGGCAGCGGAGTTCAGGAAGTTCCTGGTCAAGCTCGACAAGGAAGTCCCCGCCGGCCTTCAGGTCCACCTGATCCTCGACAACTACGCGACTCACAAGACACTCGACATCAAGAAGTGGCTGCTGGCCCACCCGCGGTTCCATCTGCACTTCACTCCCACCAGCGCGTCCTGGCTGAACCTGGTCGAGCGATGGTTCGCCGAGCTCACACAGAAGAAGCTCAAGCGCGGCGTCCACCGCTCCGTCCAAGCCCTCGAACGCGACATCCGAGCCTGGCTCACCGACTGGAACGAGCACCCCAGACCCTTCGTATGGACAAAGACAGCCGACGAGATCCTCGACAAACTCGCCACCTACTGCCGACGAATCTCCGACTCAGGTCACTAGCGTCGTCCCCGCACCCGCGGGGGTAGTTCCCGCCGCAGTCGTGCCCGCGCGGGCGTACTGGCGTCGTCCCCGTACCCGCGGGGGTGGTTCGACCATCTCGGTCATGGTCCAGTACCGGGCCTCGTCGTCCCCGCACCCGCGGGGTAGTTCCAGCGACTGCTCCGGCCGCCCGGCGCCCGGCGCGTCGTCCCCGCACCCGCGGGGGTAGCTCCGCCCCCCTACGTATACACACCTCCGGACAGATCCCCCACCACGCACAAGCCTCACCAAGGCGACCTCGATGCCTACCCTTGGAAAGCTGCCGTCAGCGTCCTGTGCTTCTGATCCAGCACATGACCTAGCTGTCCCCTCCCGCCCCGTAGCGCGGGAGGGGGCTCACCACCGATGTGGGGTGCCGCGTGTGGTCCCGTCGGTGTTCCGGTCTCCGCTCGCTTCAGAAGTCCCAGCCGTCGTCGGGCGTCTCGTCCTGGGGTGGGGCCGGGGTGGTGAAGGAGTCGCCGATCATGCCGGCCGTCAAGGTGGTGCCGTCGCTGGGGTCGATGAGGATGAAGGAACCGGTGCGGCGGGAGGTGGCGTAGGGGTCGACGGGGAGGGGGGCCGCGGTGCGGATGCGGACGCGGGCGATGTCGTTGGCGTCGAGCCGGGCCGGGTGGGGACGCTGGGAGAGGTCGTCGAGGCTGAGGCGGGAGGGGATGTCCTCCACGATGGCCTTGACCGTGCGCGTGCCGTGTTTGAGCAACACCCGGTGGCCGACGGTCAGGGGCTGGTCGGCCACGTGGCAGACGGTCGCCTCGATGTCCTGGGTGGTCGCCGGGGCGTCGCCGGTCGGCACGATCAGGTCGCCGCGCGCGACGTCGAGGTCGTCCTCCAGCAGGACGGTCACCGACTGGCGGCTCCAGGCGGTGTCGACCGGCCGGCCGAGCAGGTCGATGCCGGAGATTCGGGTCGTACGGCCGGACGGCAGGATCGTGACCGGTTCGCCGACGCGGAAGGAACCGGCGGCGATCTGGCCGGCGTAGCCGCGGTAGTCGGGGTGTTCGGCGGTCTGCGGGCGGATGACGTACTGCACGGGCAGCCGGGCGTGGCGGGGCGACGCGTCGTGGGCGACGGGGACCGTCTCCAGGTGTTCGAGGACCGTCGGACCGCTGTACCAGTCCATGTGCGCCGAGGGCTCGACGACGTTGTCGCCGGCCAGGGCCGAGATCGGGATCGCGGTGATCTCGGGGATGCCGAGGTCGGTCGCGTACGCCGTGAACTCCTCGGCGATCGCGGCGAAGACGGACTCCCGGTGGCCGACCAGGTCCATCTTGTTGACCGCCAGGGCGACGTGCGGGACGCGGAGCAGTGCGGCGATCGCCGCGTGGCGGCGGGTCTGTTCGACGACGCCGTTGCGGGCGTCGACGAGGATCACGGTCAGGTCGGCGGTGGAGGCGCCGGTGACCATGTTCCGGGTGTACTGCACGTGCCCGGGGGTGTCGGCCAGGATGAACCGCCGCGTCGGGGTGGCGAAGTAGCGGTAGGCGACGTCGATGGTGATGCCCTGTTCGCGTTCGGCGCGCAGGCCGTCGGTGAGCAGCGCGAGGTCGGGGGTGTCCTGGCCGCGGCCGGCGGACGCGCGTTCCACGGCCTCCATCTGGTCGGCGAGCACCGACTTGGAGTCGTGAAGGAGCCGGCCCACCAGCGTGGACTTGCCGTCGTCGACGGAACCGGCGGTGGCGAACCGCAGGAGGGCGGTGGTCGAGGGTTCCGTGCTCGCGATCGTCGTCATGATCAGAAGTACCCCTCGCGCTTGCGGTCCTCCATGGAGGCCTCGGACAGCTTGTCGTCGGCGCGGGTCGCGCCCCGTTCGGTCAGCCGGGACGCGGCGATCTCCGCGATCACCTGGTCCAGGGTCATCGCGTCGGAGTCGACGGCGCCGGTGCAGGACATGTCGCCGACGGTGCGGTAGCGGACGCGCCGCTTCTCCACGGTCTCGCCGTCCTGGGGGCCGCCCCACTCCCCCACGGGCAGCCACATCCCGGAGCGCGGGAAGACCTCACGCTCGTGGGCGAAGTAGATCTCGGGCAGTTCGATGCCCTCGCGGGCGATGTACTGCCAGACGTCCAGTTCGGTCCAGTCGGACAGCGGGAAGACACGCACGTGCTCGCCGGGCGCGTGGCGCCCGTTGTAGAGCTGCCACAGCTCGGGCCGCTGGCGGCGCGGGTCCCACTGCGAGAACTGGTCCCGGAGGCTGAACACCCGTTCCTTGGCGCGGGCCTTCTCCTCGTCGCGCCGCCCGCCGCCGAAGACCGCGTCGAAGCGTTCCGTGCGGATCTTCTCCGTCAGCGGCAGCGTCTGGAGTGGATTGCGCGTTCCGTCGGGGCGTTCCTTGAGCACACCGCGGTCGATGTAGTCCTGTACGGAGGCCACATGGAGGCGCAGCCCGTGTGCCGCCACCACACGGTCCCGGTACTCCAGGACTTCCGGGAAGTTGTGTCCGGTGTCCACGTGCAGCAGCGCGAACGGCACCGGAGCGGGCGCGAACGCCTTCAGTGCCAGATGCAGCATGACGATGGAGTCCTTGCCGCCGGAGAACAGGATCACCGGCCGCTCGAACTCCCCCGCCACCTCACGGAAGATGTGCACCGCCTCCGACTCCAGTACGTCCGCGTGGGTCAGCGTGCACGGGTGGTCGGTGGTCCCGGACCGTGTCGTCGCCGTCGTCATGCCAGCCCTTTCTCCCGCAGCAGCGCGACCAGCGCCCGCGCCGACTCCGCCTTGCTCTGCTCGTGTGCCGGGATCCGCAGATCGGGTGCGGCCGGCGGTTCGTACGGGTCGTCGACCCCGGTCAGCCCGCTGATCTCGCCCGCCGCCTGCCGCGCGTACAGACCCTTCACGTCACGTACGGCGCACACTTCGACCGGCGTGGCCACATGCACCTCGACGTACGGCGTGCCCGCGGCCTCGTGCCGTGCGCGCACCGCCGCGCGGGCGTCCGCGTACGGGGCGATGACGGGCACCAGCACCGTCACCCCGTGCGAGGCGAGCAACTCCGCCACGAACCCGACGCGCTGGACGTTGGTGTTCCGGTCCGCGCGGGAGAACCCGAGATCGGCCGTCAGGTGGGCGCGCAGTTCGTCACCGTCCAGGATGTGCACCCGGCGTCCGGCGGACCGCAGTTCCGCGGCCGCCGTCCGCGCGATCGTGGTCTTGCCCGCGCTGGGCAGTCCGGTCAGCCACACCGTCGCGCCAGGAGCATCGGCCCCGGGGACATCACCGTTCGTCTGCTCCGTCCGGGGCGGGGTCCCCGGCGAGGCGGGCGGCCGGGGCATCACGCACACCCCGAGGAAGCGGTGTCGATCTCGATCGAGGTGACGGCTATCAGCTGCCCGGTCGCCGCGTCGCGCAGGGCCATGTCGGCCACCTCGACGTTCTGGGAGTGGATGCTCCGCCATCTGCGGACGGTGACGGAGAAGACGGTGCCGGGGTCGGCGTTGCCGAAGTAGCCGATCTTCTGGTCGGTCACCTTGCGCCGCAGGAACTGTTCGTCGGTGCGTCCCAGCGCGCGCCACAGCCGCAGCAGCATCGTGTCGAAGACGGCGAAGTACGAGGCGAAGTACATCAGTCCGGCGCCGTTGAGATCGCGTACGACGTCCAGGGTGTACGCGAAGGTCTGGGGCAGTCCGGCCTCGTAGAAACCGGGCGGATCCGCGGGCAGGAAGCTTCCCGTGGCGCGGGCCCGGCCCACGAGGGAGCGGGGCGAGTAGGCGTTCGGCAGCGGTGCCAGGTCCTGGTAGGTGAAGTCCGCGGGCGCCACCTGGGCGAGACCCCGGTTGCTGCCCGCGGTGGTGCGGGCGATCCAGCGGTTGAAGTTCTCGGCGTAGAGGCAGTGCGGGTGCGGGTGTTCGTACACCTCCGCCGGGTCCAGCGGCCCCTCGGGCAGCTCCAGGCCGGCGGGGGCCAGCCGGTGCAGGGTGATGACCGACTGGCTGCCGAACTGGAAGGCCCGGGAGTCGACCCGGAGTTCGTCGCCGAAGGTGAGCCCATGCGGGTGTACGACGTCTCCGCCGCGCACATGGAAGTAGTAGAAGGACAGGTAGGCGGGGTCTCCCTCGGCGGTGCGGGCGGCGTGCACATTGGTCCGGCACGACGCGCTCACCACCTCCCAGGTCCAGTCGCCGATCCGGCCGAAGACCAGCGAGCCGCCGCTGCACATGCCCGGCGCGACCACCACGTGCCGGGAGGCCGTCTCCGGGGCCAGGGCCTCGCGCGGGGTGGGAAGAGTGGTCATGTCTGTGCCGCCTCTCGGACCTGATGCGTCTGCCCTGGACCGGCCGCCTCGGCCGGCCGCGGCACGGAGCGCCACGCGTCCGCCGCCGCGAGGAACCGGTCGTCGTCCTCGGTGGAACCGAGCGACACCCGTACGCCCACGTCCGGGAACGCCCGGACCGCGATGCCCTGTTCCGCGCACCACGCGCCGAACTCGGCGGCGTACGGGCCCAGGCGCAGCCAGAGGAAGTTGGCCTGGCTGTCCGGGACGTCCCAGCCGCCGCGCGTCAGGGCGTCCCGTACGCGGGTGCGTTCCGCGACCGTGTCGTCGACGCGCCGCAGCAGCCGGTCCTCGAGTCCGAGGGCCGCGACGGCCGCCCGCTGCGCGACGGAGGTCACCGCGTACGGCAGGCAGGCCCGGCGCAGTCGCTCGACGACGCGGGCGTCCCCGACCAGATAGCCGGTCCGCAGGCCGGCCAGTCCGTAGGCCTTCGAGAAGGTGCGCAGGACGACCAGGTTCGGATACGTGGCGCACAACGGCAGGGCACTGGACGCGGCCGGGTCCCGGACGTACTCGTGGTACGCCTCGTCCACGGCCACCAGGCAGGTCGGCGGCACGGAGGCGACGAATGCCCGGAGTTCCTCGAAGCCGACGACCGTGCCCGTCGGGTTGTTGGGGTTGCAGACGATGACGAGCCGGGTCCGCGGGGTGATCCGGGCGGCCATGGCCCGCAGGTCGTGCGTGTCGTCGGTCAGCGGCACGTGTACGGATGCCACGCCGGCCAGCGCGGCGAGTGTCGGGTAGACCTCGAACGACGGCCAGGCGTACACGGCGTCGACGCCGGCGCCGGGATCGGCGACCGACTGGAACAGGGTCTGCAGGAGGGCCAGGGAGCCGGCGCCGACCGCGATCCGGTCCTCCGTGATCCCGTGGGCCCGGCCGAGGGCGCGGATCAGCGGTCCGCAGCCGGGGTCCGGATAGCGGTTCACGGTGGCGCCGGCCTCCGCGATGGCCTCGACGATGCCGGGGAGCGGGTCGTGCGGTGACTCGTTCGCCGACAGCGGGCTCGGCCGCGCGGCCGAATCGTAGAGGCCGTCGGCCGGCTGGTAGGAGGCGAGGGTTCCGAGGACCGCGCGCAGGGGTGGGGCGGCGCGCAGGGGTGGAGAAGACATGGGACTCCCGGTGGAGGGGACACCGCCGCGCCCGGTCGTGCGCGCGGCGCCCGGATCGACAGTGGGGCTCAGGCTCCCGGCCGCCGTTCGGCCACCAGTCGGGCCACGTCGGCGACGGTGCCGGCGTCCAGCAGCTCGTAGTCGTACACCTCGATGCCGAGCCGTTCGTGCAGGGCGGTGGCGAGTTCCAGCACCGCCAGGGAGTCGAGGCCGACCTCCTCACGGGTGGCCGTGGGGACGATGTCCTCCTCGCGTACGTGCAGTTCGTTGACCAGGATGTCCTTGAGTACGTCGTCCACGGCTGGCTCTTCCCTCGTTGTCCTCACCCGACCGACACGCCGCGGGTCCGCGGCGGTTCACGCGCTGCGCGCCGCTTTCAGCGCGAGGGCCACCTCGACGATGAGGTCCTCCTGGCCCGCCACGGCCTGCCGCTTGCCCAGTTCGAAGAAGACGTCACGCGGGTCGACGTCCTCGCGCCGCGCGATGTCCAGGACCCGGGTCTTGAATCCGGAGAACACCCCGGCCAGTCCGCTGACGACGCTCACCGAGTCGATGGTGGGCGGGGCCGGCATGAGCGTGCGCTCGGCGAGGTCGGCCGCGTCCAGCAGTCCGTACAGGTCGATGCCCGTCGAGAAGCCCATCCGTTCGAGGACGGGTACGAGGACTTCGAGCTGGGTGTTCCCGGCGCCCGCCCCGAAGCCGCGGGCGCAGGCGTCCAGGATGTCCGCGCCCGCCTCGACGGCGGCGATCGAGTTCGCGACCGCCATGCCGAGGTTGTTGTGGGCGTGGAACATCACGGGCACCTCGACGGCGGCCCGCATGGCGCCGATCCGCTCGGTGACGTCGGCCGGAAGGTAGTGGCCGGAGGAGTCCATGATGCCCACCGCGTTCGCGCCGAACTCCACGAGGCGGGCGCATTCGTGCGCCAGCCGCTCGGCGCTCGTCATGTGGCTCATCAGGAGGACGGCCTGGGCCTGGACGCCCTGCTCGCGAAGGAAGCCCAAGTGCCGTTCGGCGAGGTCTCCTTCGGTGCAGTGGGTGCCGATCCGGACGACGTCCGCCTCGTGGGCGATGGCCCGCCTGAGGTCCGCGGTCGTGCCCCAGCCCGGCAGCATGAAGACGGCCATCGCGCTGTCGCGGAGGGACTCGCGGACGATCGACAGCATCTCGTCGTCGCTGAGCCGGGCCTGTCCGACCTGGAGCGAGGAGGCTCCGAGCCCGTTGCCGTGGCCCACCTCGACCATCGGGATGCCGGCGGCGTCCGCGGCCTCCGCGTAGGCGCGCAGTTGGTCACGGCCCAGCTGGTGCCGGACGGCGTGGTGGCCGTCGCGCAGGGACGCGTCGTAGATGAGGACCGGCTTTCCGGTGCCGCCGGACGGTGCGCTCGCGCTCATGACGTCTCCGTACCGATGCCCGCCAGGCCGACCGCCGCGCACTGCTCGGCGACATGGACCGCGGCGGAGTTGATGATGTCGAGGTTGCCCGCGTACTTCGGGATGCGGCCGCCGGAGGACGTGACCTCCGCGGCGACGAACACCTTGGTCTCCTCCACGACGCACGCGGTGATCCGGTAGCCCGGGGCGAAGGCGCGGACCTGCTCGGCCGCGGCCGTCACGGCGGCGTCCACCGACGCCGTACCGAAGCCTTCACCCAGCAGCGACATGGCGACCCGGAAGGTCGCCGGCGGTCGGGCGGGGCTGATGTTGAGGATCGCCTTGACGTCCTTGACACCGGTGAAGTCGCGGACCGCGTCCTGGGTGGTCTCGACGTACTCGTCCAGGTTGAGCCGGGTGGAGCGGCCGACGCTCGGGCTGGCGGCCGTCGTGACGACTTCGACGTACTCGACCCGGTGGTTCCGGGTGATCGCGTGCAGGACCGGGATCGACGCCTGGCCGCCGCAGCTGATCATGTTGACGTCGTCGCAGTCCAGGACGTCCGCGCCGTTGACGCTCGGGACGACCATCCGCCCCACCTTGCTCGGCGTCAGGTCCACGAGTTTGACGCCCGCCAGGCCCAGGCGTTCCGCGTGCTCGGCGTGGGCCAGGGCGTTGGTCGCGTCGAAGACGATGCGGAACGGGCGCGGGGCCTCCAGCAGGGACTCGATGCCGCGCGTGCCGATGGGAAGACCGAGTTCGGCCGCCTGCCGCAGGCCCGGCGTGTTCGCGTCGCGTCCCACGACCAGACCGCAGTCGAGTAACTCCGAACGCATGATCTTCTCGGCCAGATCGACTCCGATGAGGCCGGCGCCGAGGACGGCCACGGGCAGGCGCCCGTTTCGCTTCATGGCTGCATCGCCCTTCCCTGTCTGGAGATTCGTCGCGGCGGGTTCGGCCCTAGGCCTGCGGCGTCGGTGCGTCGCCCACGTGCAGCGTGACGGTGCCCAAGCGATCGAATTCGGCCACGAAGCTGTCGCCGGGAGACATCGGCACCGCCGCGTGGAGCGCGCCCGTCATGATCAGCTGGCCCGCTTCGAGCGTCACCCCGTGCTCGCCGAGGACGTTCGCCAGCCAGGCGACCACCGCGGCCGGATCCCCCAGGGCGGCGGCGCCGGCGCCGGTCGCCACGAGCTCGCCGTCACGGGAGAACGCCATGCCGATGAGGCGTACGTCGCAGTCGCCGGGCAGCGCGACCGGGGGGCCGAGCACCACCGCGCCGTTCGACGCGAGGTCGGCGATCGTGTCCGCGAGCCGGATCCGCCAGCCCTCGATCCGGGAGTCGACGATCTCGAGCCCGGCCATGACCTCGGAGATCGCCTCCCGCGCGGCGGCGACGGTGACCCCGGGGCCCTGGAGCGGCGTGCCGAGCCTGAACACGATCTCCGCCTCGACCTTGGGCGCGATGAACGCCCCGCCCGGCACGGTGGCCCCGCTCTCGTACACCGTCGAGCCGAGCACCGGTCCGTAGTCCGGGGTGTCGACCCCGAGCATCTGCTGCATCGGGACGGAGGTGAGGCCCGCCTTGTAGCCGACGACGCGGTCGCCGGCGGCGGTGAGCATCCCGACCAGCTCGCGCTGGATGGCGTATCCGTCGCGCATGTCCAGCGCCGGCTGCTCGTCGGTGAAGGGAGGGATGGGGCAGCCCGTCGCGCGGGCCTCGTACAGCGCCTTGGCCTTGACTCTGGCGTCGTCCACCGAGATGTTCACTCTGCTCCTGTCAGCACACATCGCATCTGCCGCATGGGCCTGCCAGTCACCTGTCCGCGGTCCGTCTCGGGTTCCGGCGCGGCGACGTCGTGCGGGGCGTCGGCCCGCCGCTGACGGGCTGCCACCGGCAGCCGGGGAACCCGAGGTCGAAGACGCGCGGACCGCGTCACTCGGATCAGCGGAACGGATCCGGGCGAGGGGAGGGGCGCGGCCGTGGGTCCCGGGGCGCGTCGCCTGCCCCCTCGTTTCGCGTCTCACCGTAGCCACGAAGCGGGCTCCACAGAAGGTTTCCCTCGTACACGGGAGTCCGTTAAAGGGGTGTTTACGCCACAGTGGCACCGAACAAAGGGAAGGAAAGGGGCGCGATTCTCGCCGCAAACGTGAACTACGTCACGGGCGATTTCTCACGCTCGGCACATGCCCCTGGAAAGGCCCCGGGCACGCCGACAGCGCGGCCTCACGCGGGGGCCGCTCAAGGATTCGTTCGGCGGTGGGCGCCCGCGGCACGGCCGGCGGGACGCGGCACGGCGCAGCAGGGCGCGGCGCGGCGGCGCTCGGGGTGGGCCGACAGACCGGGGCGACGAGGCCGACCGGGCGTGGCCTCAGCGACGGGGGCTCAACGGGCCGTTCGCCAGGAGCCGTTCAACGGGTCGGTCCGCTGCAGTCCGGCGGCCAGCCGCTCCCACTCTCTCGCGTAGTGGCTCACCACCTCGGTGAGGGCCCGGGCGCAGTGCGGCGGGACGGCGGCCAGCAACTCCTCGCCCGCCGCGAGTCCCTGGGCCTGGCCGTTGAGCCACCGCAGCAGGGCGCGGCCGCTGTCCGTGAAGCGGATCGAGGGATCGTTGGCGAGGACGTCCAGGGCCCTCACCCGGATACGCGCGGGCCCCCGCGAGGTGGCGTCCGCGGGGGCCGGGAGGGAGGTCAGAGGAACCAAGGAGCCCCGGCCGGAGGGGCGTGGGGACGCCGCGACCACGAGCGGGGCCGGACACGCGGCGTCCTCGGGGGCGAGACCGGCCGCGGCACCCGGTCTCCGGGGGCCGGCTTCCGAGGCCGCCGCGCCGGACCGCAGTTCCTGCCGCAGCCGGTGCGCGGTGCTGACCGAGACACCGGCCTCCTGGGCCACTTCGCGCAAGGTGGCGCGGGGCCGCTCGACCAGCAGGGACCGGGCCTTCTCACGCCGTTCCGGCATGTCCGCCGGGCGCACCCGGCCGTCCCGTCCGACGCGCGGGACCGGTGGGGCCGGAGGATTCGACTGAGGAGATTCCTCACTCGAACATCTCCCCCGCACAGCCCCTACGGTCTTCGGCGAGACCCCTGTGACGGCGGCGATGGCCCGGTCGGACCAGTGGGGGTGGGTGGCGAGAATGCGCCGGGCGGCCGCCTTGCGGTCGCCGAGGGTCAGCGGAAGACCATGGCCGGTATTGGCCTGCACCGCGCGGATGAACAGATCAGCCGCCGTGCCGTCGACCTGGCGGACCGCGATACGGGGTTCCCCGCGCAGGATCGCGGCCCGCAGCCGGTGCATGCCGTCGATCACGCGGCCCGTGCCGCGGTGCACGAGGATCGGTTCGAACTCGGCCCCGCACTCCGCCAGCGCCCGTACATGGTCCGCGTTCAGACCCGCCAGGCGCGGCGAGTCCGCCGGCAGCAGGGATTCCACCGGCATGGTGATGATCGTCGACCGCGATTCGTCGGACAACTCTTCCCTCCCTTCTGCTAGCGGTACGCCCTGCGCCGGATCGGCAGGCGCACGCCGCGTGCGGAAGGCCGGCTGGTCGTCCCGTACCCGCGCGGCGCGCGGCGCGCGGGCGGATCCTCGCGGTCTCACGCCTGCTCGGCCGCCACCGCCTTCGGGGCGGGCCCGCGGTAGGTGGTGTACGCGAACGGGCTGAGCAGCAGCGGAACATGCAGGTGGCTCGGATCGCCCTGGTAGTGGACCGAGACGATGACCTCGGCGTACAGGCTGTCGACCGCCCGCTCGGCGAAGTACGCGCCGGTGTCGAAGACCAGGCGGTAGGACCCGCGCGGCAGGGCCCGGCCGGACAGTGAGGCGATCCTTCCCGCGCTGTCGGTCCGCGCCCGGGCCACGACGGGCCACGCGCCGTTCTCCCGGGCGTGCAGGGTGACGGCCAGCTCGGCGACCGAGCAGCCACTGGTGGAGTCGACGACCCGGACCGAGATGCTCATCGGACGTCACCGCCCTGTCGTCCCGGGCCGTTTCCCGGCCGCGTCCGCCTCCGTCTTGCCATCGCTCCCGCATCCCATCCCGCGTCGTCGGGCCGGTACGTGGGGGCACTCGCGCGCACCGGCCGCGTGCGATCCGTCCGTCCGGGCCGTGCTCCGTACGGACGGACCGCCTCGTCGTCTCGCCATCCCGTCGTCACGCCCGCCATCGCGTGTCGTCACGCCATCACGTGCCATCGCGCGTCATCGCGTCATCGGGATGCGCGTGCCCTGCGTCGGGGAACGTCAGCCCCAGATGGTGTCGTTCGGCGTGTAGAAGCCCGCGAAACCGGCGAGGAAGGACAGCAGAGCCGACATATCGATCTCCCATGAGGAAATTCATGACCCGGAGGTCGGGGGGGTGGACTCCTCCAGTTTTAGCGAGTTCCCTTTTCGTCGTCCTACCAGAACGCTAAGTGCTCGCTAAGCGTCCGGTTCCGGAACGCCGCGGCTCGCGCGCGCCCGGCCCCTCGGCGCCCCTCGGCGCCGGTCGCAGCCGGTCGCAGCCGGTCGCAGCCGGTCGGCGTGGACAGCGCGACGGCCGCCGCCCTACCCGGCGAGATGCGAGGGGAAGGGATCGCCTTCGCCCGCCCGCGCCTCTTCGACGCCGGCACGGGATCCGTCCGTACCGGTGACGACATCGCCGGACCGCACCGGGCCCGGCACCCCAGGAAATTCACCGAGGTGGATTCGCCCGTCGTCGGGCGTCGGTCACGTGCCGCCGCGGCTACGGGCCGACGGCACACACCGCGTAACCGTGCGGGGCGATCATGATCGGGATCTCCCGGTCCGTCTCCCACTCGCTGAACGCGACCGCGATGTGGCTGTAGAACGGCCGCATCCCGAGTGTCGTGAAATACCGCGCCGTCTCCAGGACCAGCCGGAACGGCCCCGGGGTGTCCTCCGGGAGGGACGGACGGTCCAGCCGCCCGTCCGTACCGGTCAGCCCGCGCCACACGGTCTCCCACTCGTCCAGGCGCGGCCGTTCGATGCGGATCATCAGCCCGTCGACGGGCTGCCCGTTGGTTCCATCAGAGACACACACTCCCAGCTTCACGTAACACCGGCCTCATCGTTTGCATCCTCTGTAGGACGGGACACCGGATATGCCCCGTCAGCGAACAACACCCCGCCGCTGCCACGGCGGATCCTTCCCGCCCCACCGTCCGGCCCCGGCCCCGGCCCCGGCCGCCCGGACGGGACGCCGTCATCCCGAGCCGGCCCGGGCGTAGGCGGCGGCCCCGGCCGCGTCGTCGGAGGCCGCGCAGACCTCGCTCATGAGGCGCGCCGACTCCTTCTGCCACCGGGTGGCCTTGATCCGCCCGAAGATGTCCAGGGCCACGCCGATGTGCTCCTTGGCCTGGTCGTGGTCGTCCTTGTCCGCGGCGACCTCGCCGAGCGAGAGCTGGATGCGGCCGATGGCGAGATACTCGTGGGCCTGCGACGCGATCACCATCGCCTGTTCCAGCATCTCGTACGCCGCGCCGTGGCTGCCCTGGCGCGACCGGACGACGGCCAGACCGCGCAGCGCGTAGCACTCGCCCACCGGGTCGCCGACCGAGCGGACGGTCTCCAGCGCCTGGCTGAACACGTACTCGGCCTCGGTCACCTCGTCGATCTGCAGATGCGCCTCGCCGAGGCGGCACAGGATCTGCGCGCGCACCCGCTGGTTTCCGGACCGTTCCACCGCGGCCAGCCCGGCCACCATGGTCTGTTTCCCCTCCGCGATCAGACCGCGGTCCAGGTGGATCTGGGCCATGTTGCTCAGCACGTGCGCCTCGGCGGTCGAGTCGTTCACGCCGGAGAGCATGACCAGCGCCTTCTCGTAGCCCTCCATCGCCTCGTCGAGCCGGCCCTGGATCCGGTCGGCGAACGCGAGATTGCGCAGTGCCAGCGCCTCGCCGTGTACGTCGCCGACCTGGCGGAACAGCTCGCGGGCGAGCCCCAGCCGGCCGCGCGCCTCGTCCAGCTTGTACTCGAACATGTGCAGCGAGCCGAGGGAGTACAGCATCGCCGCCTGGCCGCGCCGGTTGTCGTGCCGCCGGGTGATCTCCAGCGCGATCTCGTGCGTCGTACGCCAGTCGTCGAAGTAGCCGTACATCTCGAACAGCGTGACCAGGGTCAGCGCCAGATCCCAGCAGAGTTCGTCGAGGCCCGCGCCCGCGGCCTGCCGGACCGCGGTGATCAGACTGACCCGTTCGTCCTCGAACCACCGGAGCGGGTCGGCCAGTTCGCGGTCGGTGACCGACGGGTCGAGGGGCAGGCGCGGCGCCTGTCCGTGGATCAGCGTGTGGTCCCCGCCGTACGCCCGCCGGTGCGCCTCCTCGACCAGGAGCAGCCAGGTGCTCAGGACGCGGCCGAGGACGAGCGACCGCTCGGCGGTGCTCTCGTACGCGGCCAGGCACTCCTGGGAGTAGACGCGGACCAGGTCGTGCAGCCGGTAGCGGGTGCGGCGGCCCTCCACCACCTCGACGTCGACGAGCTGGGCGTCGACGAGGAATTCCAGGGTGTCCTCGGCCTCCGTCACGGCGAGGTCGAGCAGGGGCGCCGCGACCCAGCTGGAGAACTCCGCCGCCTCCAGCATCGAGAGCCGCCGGAACAGGCGTTGGGCGTCGGCCGGCAGGCCCTGGTAGGCCATGGCCAGGCCGGCCCGGACGCCGACCCCGCCGTGGGTCAGCTCGTCGAGGCGCTGGCTCTCGTCGTGGAGTCGCGCCACCATCTTGCTCAGCGGCCAGTGCGGCCGGGCGGCCAGCCGCGCCGCCACGATCCGCAGGGCCAGCGCGAGATTGCCGCACAGCTTGATCAGCTGCAGGGCGCTGGTCAGTTCGCTGTGGATCCGGTCGGCCCCGAGGATCCGGCTGAGGAGTTGCAGCGCCTGCTCGGTGGAGAACACGTCGATCCGGACGGACCGTGTGCCCTCCAGGCCGGCCAGCCGGGACCGGCTCGTGATGAGGACCGGGCAGGTGGACGATCCGGGCAGCAGCCAGCGGACCTGTTCCTCGTCGATCGCGTCGTCCAGGACGATCAGGACGCGCTTGTCGGCGACCAAGTTCCGGAACAGTTCCGCCCGTTCCTCAAGACTCGACGGCACCGCCGAGCCCGGTATGCCCAGGCTGCGCAGAAAGCGTTCGAGAATCCGGGTCGGCGGGATCGGCTGCGCCGAGGGGCCGCGTAGTTTGGCGAACATCTGGCCGTCGGGGAAACGATTCGCCAGAGAGTGTCCGAGGTGTATCGCGAGAGTCGTCTTGCCGACGCCGCCCCGGCCGGTGATCGAGACGATGCGCATCGCGTACGAGGTCTCCGTGGCCTCTTCGAGCGCGTCCTCCAGCTGGGCGAGCAGGCCGTCGCGGCCGGTGAAGTCGGCGATCGCGCCCGGCAACAGGCGGGGCACCGCCGGGGGTTCGACGGCCGTCGCGGCCGGGGCCGCGAAGACGGCCGATGCCGCGGGCACGGCGGGCACCGCGAGTGTGGCCGCTACGGCGGCGGGCAGGACGGGCGCCTCGGGCGGAACCGGTGCCGCCGGTCCGCCGTCCAGCCGGCCGGAGAGGATCGACTCCTGCAGCCGGCGCAGCTCCTCCCCCGGCTCGATCCCGAGTTCGTCGACCAGCTCGCGCCGGCCGCGCCGGTACACCTCCAGCGCCTCGGCCTGCCGGCCCGACCGGGACAGCGCCATCATGAGCTGGGCGCGCAGCCGTTCGCGCAGCGGGTTCTGCATGACGAGATCGATCAGCCGCGCCACCAACTGCTGGTGCAGGCCGAGGGCCAGCCGCGCGTCCACCCACTGCTCCACGACGGCGAGCCGCTGTTCGTCCAGGCGCGCGGCCGGGGCTTCGAGGGCCGTACTGCTGATGCCGCCGCCGAAGCACGAGGACCCGCGCCAGAGTCCGAGCGCGGTCTCGAAGGCGGAGGCCGCCTCCTCGAAGCGGCCGGCCTCCGCGGCGGTACGTCCGGCCGCCGCGGCCCGCTCGAAGACATGCAGGTCCAGCTCGTCGTCCCCGACCTCGGCGAGGTACCCCGGCGACCTGGTCTGTATGACGTCGGGCAGGCCGACCTTCGCCATGCTCGCGCGGACCATGGAGACGCAGATCTGGATCTGGGCGCGGGCGGTGGGGGGCGGGGACTCGCCCCAGACGGCGTCGATGAGCCGGCCCATCGGGACGATCCGGTTGGGTTCGAGCAGCAGAACCGCCAACACGACGCGCTGACGCTCCGCGGTGATCAGCGCTGGGCCACCAGGACCGGCCACTTCCAACGGCCCGAGTAAACGAAAGCGCATGACCGTCCTTCACATCCACGACATAGTTTCCGCCGGTCAGCTACGCACCAGCATCATATCTACCCAACCCGTTCGGGTCTGTCCAGTGAGCATGTGTGCACGGTAGTCGGGTATGCGACGGCGGAAAACGGTGCGGTTCACATGAAGGACGGCAGCCGGGGCCTCGCGCGCGGTCCGGGCGGCGCGCTCAGCGCCGCCGTGCGTCGGTGAGGTCCACCGTCGCCGATCCGCCGAGCAGGGACGGCAGTTCGGCGCGGCGGCTGATCCGCAGCTTGCGGTACGTGCGGGTCAGGTGCTGCTCGACCGTGCTGACCGTGACGTGCAGGTCCTCGGCGATCTCCCGGTTCGAGCAGCCGACCGCGGCCATCGCGGCGACCCGGCGCTCCGCCTCGGTGAGTCCGTCGCCGCCGTCGGCCGGGGTCGGCGCCGCGGTGGCGCTCTCCACCGCCAGGCCCCGGACCAGTGCCTCGGCCTGGCAGTCGGCGGCCACGCTGACCGCGCGCCGCTCGGCCGCCGCGGCCCGCCGGAACTCGCCCAGGGTCCGGTACGCCCGGGCCAGATCGGCGAAGGCCAGGGCGAGTTCGTACCGGTCGCCGTCGTCGGACTGCAGCAGTTCGGCCGCCTGCCGCAGCAGCGCCGGCCGGCGCGCCGGGGCGCCCGCGCCGGCCAGGACGCGGATCGCGGTGCCCCGGACCCGGTTCGGCATCACGGTGAACTTGGCCGACTGTTCCTCGAGCATCCGCTTCGCTTCGTCCGGCCGGCCCAGTCCCAGGTACACCTCGGCGACGTCGGTGCGCCACGGGATCAGGCCGGGGGTGTCGATCCCCCACTGGCACAACTTGGCCCCGCAGCGGCGCAAATCCTCAAGCGCCATCTCCAAGTGCCCGGTGGCGAGCCCGAATCGAGCCCGCGCGTAGTGGTAGTGCATGCCGTAGCGGGTGTCGAACATCGCCTCCGGGACCCGGTGGTCGAGATAGGTCTGGGCCTCGTCGTAGCGACCCATAGCGGTGGTGGCGAGGATCAGGGTGCTCAGCGGCGCGCCGACGGTCACGCCCCAGCTGATCGCCGGAAGGACGGCGAGCGCCTCCCCCGCGTACCGCCGCGCGTCGCTCAAATCGCCTCTGCGCAGGGAGATTTCGGCGCGTACGGCGCTGAGCCTCGCCTGCCGGCTCGGGGTGTGCCGGGCCCGCACCTGATCGAGGAACAGGTCGCACCAGGCCGTCGCGCGCTCGGCCCGTCCGCTGAACGCCAGGGCGAGCAGGGCGCTTTCGACGGTCTCGGTGGACAACTCGTCGGGCCGGGTGCCGTGGAGCACCCGCTGCGCCATGCTGACGGCCTCCGGATGGGGGCCTTCGCCGAGGACGGCGGCCAGCGCGGACACGGCCCGCAGTCGGCGGTCGGCGCTCACCGAGTGGGTGGGCGGCCGTCCCGTGCCGCTCCGCGGGCCGAGGGCGGCCAGGAAGGACGGGTAGCTGTGCCGCAGCCGGCGCCGGGTGATCTGCAGCTCGGTGGCCGTCTCCGGGTCGGTCGCCTGTCCGGCGACGGCGAGATGGCCGAGGACTTCCTGGGCCTGGTCGAAGCGGCCGTGCCAGAGCAGCGCCCGGGCCAGCGTCAGCGCGTCGGCGCCGCGCAGGCCGCCCTCGCGCATCGCCTCGACGAGTTCGCCGAGCCGGCCGCTGGACACGCCGGGGTTGATGCACCACTCGGCCCGGACGAGGGAGGCGGTGATCCGGGCCCGGCGGCGCGGTTCCGCGCAGACCAGCCGGGCCAGCCGGAGGCAGTCCACGGCCCGGCCGGCGGCACCGTCGCGGACGGCGTGCGCCGCGGCGTCCTCCAGGGTCGGCAGCGCCCACGGCTCCTGGAGCACGCTGCCGTCGGCGGGAGCGCCCGCGCGCAGCAGGTGGTCGGCGATCACCGTGGTGCCGGCGCCGCGCTCGTGGGCGAGGACGGCCGCGCGGGCGTGCAGCCGGGCGAGTTCGCCGGCCTCGATCGCGCCGACCACCGCGTCGCGGGCCGCCGGGTGCCGGAAGCCGTCCATCGTGAGCAGTCCGCCGGCGATCAGCGCGTGCACCGCCTCGGTGGTACGGGCCGGGCTCAGGTCCACCAGGCCGTCCAGGTGGTCGAGTTCGCCGAGGACCACGTAGCCGGCCAGCACGTGAACCATGTCCGGGCAGCCGCGGCGCAGGCTGGACAGGACGGCTTCGCGGTAGCGCGGGCCCGCCTCGCCGCCGCCCAGGTAGTCGCGGACCAGTGCCTCGACGAGGAGCGGGTTGCCTCCGCTGTGGGCGTGCCAGTCGGCGTACCGGGCGTCGGCGACCGATCCGCCCAGGTGCAGGGCGGTCAGCTTCCGTACGCCCGCCGGGGAGAGCGGTGTCACCTCGACGCGGTGGCAGGTGGGCTGTCGCAGCAGGTCGGCGCCGAAGCGGAACGCGGTGTCGCAGCCGTGCCCGTTGTGGGTGAACACGGCGAGCACCCGAGCGCTGTTCAGCCGCCGTGCCAGGTACGCCAGGCAGGTCAGCGAGGCCTGGTCGGCCTGCTCCACGTCGTCGACGGCGAGGTACAGCGGATGCCTTTCGGCCAGATCCAGCAGCACGGTGCTGAGGCCGTGGACGACCGTGTCGTCCACCCGCTCCTCGCCGCCGGGGCGCCGGGCGCCGTGGACGCCTTCCTCGATCAGCGCGACTGCCCGCGCCCGGTTCTCGGGGTCCAGCGGCGCGTCGTCCACGAGCTGCCGCATCACTCCGAGCGTCAGGTGCCGTTCGTCCCGGGATCCCAGCGCCGACAGGGGAAGCAGCCCCAGGCCCGGGGCGCGATCGGCGAAGTGGTGCACCAGCACACTCTTGCCCGCCGCCACCGGCCCGGAGACGAGGACGGCACGTCCGTGTCCGTCCCGCGCCTGTTCGGCCAGCGTGGTCAATCGCGCCAACGGTGCTTCGCGCTCCACCAGTTCCACCGCGAACTCCTCCCATAGGTCGGTGAGAAAGAGGGATGGTCATTTCTCGGCCAGGCAGTAGGTCGCATACGGGCGGGTGCTGTGTCATCCGTGCATGCGGCAGCTCATGTTTTCCGCCTGGCTCATCGACCGGCTATCGGCGCGCTATCGGCCGTCATGGGCGCGGGTGTCCGCAATGATGCGGAAACGGAAGAGTCCCGATAAGGAACCGGGGCCGGCGGCCCGGGGGTGTCCACGGTGTCGGGTGCGTTCCTCGCGCGTGCGGAGCCACGGAGCGGGGGGCCTGACCAGGCCGTGCCCGGTCACCGGCCCGTAGGCACGGGAGGGCGTTCCGCCGTGCGTCAGGGATCACCCGGCCCGGCCGGGTGATCCCTGGTGTCGTCGGAGCGGGCGGCTCAGCCGTCCTGACGCATCGCGTCGACCAGGCTCTTGGGGCGCATGTCGACCCAGTGTTCGTTCACGTAGTCCAGGCACTCCTGCCGGGTCGTGCTCGGCAGGGCGACGGTCCAGCCGGCCGGGACCTCCGCGAAATCCGGCCACAGCGAATACTGCTCCTCCGCGTTGACGAGAACACGGTAGGAGGCATTGTCGTCCTCGAATGGATTGCTCATGACCCCTCGCACCCCTTGATTGCCGCCGTTATACAGAGCTGCCCGAATTCTGGCCGGGCCGCTTTCTCCGGACAACCCCTATGAACCCGTAGGCGATACCGGCCGTGCCCTATCGGTGCGTCATGGGCCGTCGCGATGCGCTCGAACGCGCTCACGGTGTTTCCCGTACGCCCATCGAGGTGAGCACCGCGTCCAGGGCGGCCACCCCCTTGTCCAGCTCGTCGAGCCCGATGGTCAGCGCCGGGCGGAACCGTACGGCGTTCCCTCCGCCGGGCAGCAGCAGCACCCGGTGGGAACGGCGCAGGCGGTCCAGGACCTCGTCACGCCGGGCCGGATCCGGCAGGTCGAACGCCCACATCAGACCCAGGCCCCGTACGTCGCGGACCAGCGCCGGGTGGGCGGCGGCCAGGTCGGCGAGCAGCCGGCCCAGGTGCCGGCCCTTGATCTCGGCCGCGGCCACCAGGCCGTCCCGTTCGATGATCTCCAGGATCCGGGTGGCCCGCACCATGTCGGCCGTGTTGCCGCCCCAGGTGGAGCCGAGCCTGTCCGGCACGGCCAGCGCGCCCTCGGGCACCTGGTCCACCCGGCCGCCCGCCATCAGGCCGCACACCTGGGTCTTCTTGCCGAAGGCCACCACGTCGGGTTCGAGCCCGAGCCGCTGGTAGGTCCACGGCGCGCCGGACATGCCGCACCCGGTCTGCACCTCGTCGAGCACGAACAGCACGTCGTACGCGTGGCACAGCTCCTGCATGCGCAGCAGGAACTCCCGCCCGAGGTGCCGGTCGCCGCCGGCGCCCTGCACCGGTTCGGCGACGAAGCAGGCGATCCGGTCGCCGCGCTCGGCCAGGTGCCGGCGCGCGACCTCGACCGCCTCCTGTACGCCGCCAGGGCCGGGCGCCGGGACGCGCGGCCACGCCCACCGGGGGTAGCGCGCGGTCACCGCCGGCGCGGTGTTCGTCAGGCTCAGGGTGTAGCCGCTGCGCCCGTGGAAGGCCCGTTCCATGTGCAGGACTTCGAGGGGCTCGGCCGGGTCGAGTCCCAGGCGCTGCGCCCGCCAGTCGAAGGCCACCTTCAGCGCGTTCTCCACCGCCAGGGCGCCGCCGTCGATGAAGAAGAGGTGCGGCAGCCCCGGGTCGCCGAGCACCCGGCGGAACGCCGCCGCGAACCGCGCGTACTGCGCGGTGTAGATGTCGGAGTTGGTCACCTTGTGCAGCGCGGCCTGGGCGAGTTCGGCGAGGAACGTCCGGTCGCCGGCCATGTCGGGGTGGTTCATGCCCAGGGGCAGCGAACCGTAGAACGTGATCAGGTCCAGGTACGTCTCGCCGCCGCGCGCGTCGACCAGGGTGCTGCCGCGGCTGCGTTCCAGGTCCAGTACGAGGTCCAGGCCGTCCATCAGGACGTGCCGGGACAGTTCCTCCAGGGCGTTGTCCGCCGTGATCTCCACGTCACACCTCGTTCCGCTGATAGCGCCGCAGGTCCAGCCCGTCCAGGCTGGGCAGCACCGCGTCGGCGCCGGCCAGGCCGGGGGCCAGGGCCGGCTCCCAGGGCACCGCCACGCAGCGTAGACCGGCGGCCCGCGCCGCCTCGACCCCGCGCGGCGAGTCCTCGACGGCCAGCGCGTCGCCGGCGCCGACCCCGGCGCGTTCCAGGGCGAGCAGGTACAAGTCCGGGGCCGGTTTGTGCCGTTCGGTGTCGTCGCCGGTCACCAGGAAGTCGAAGTACCGGCGCAGCCCGAGCCGCCGCAGGTGCTCCTCGACCCAGCCGGCCGCGCCGCTGGACACGATCGCGGCGCCCTCGGCCGTACGCAGCAGCCGTTCCACGCCCGGCCGGACCGGTGCCACACCGCACCGGACGGTCCGCCGCTGCCGCTGCCAGAGCCACTCGTCGTCGCCGACCGGCCGGCCGAGCCGGTCGGCGAGATCGGCCAGCGCGACGCGCGCTCCGGCCGAGTTGCCGAGCATCCGGGCCCGTACGTCCGGACTCAGGGGCACCCCGAGCCGGTCGTAGAGGTCCTGCCAGGCAAGCAGCGCGGCCCGTTCGGTGTCGCAGACCACGCCGTCGAAGTCCAGCAGCAGGAACGGCGGGGACATCAGGGGGCCACCGGTCCTCGGTCGAAGGTGCCGAGCCGGGCGCAGTATCGGCCGAGGGCGTCGGTCCAGTGGGGCATCGCGTGCACGAAGGCGGCGGCGCGGGTGCTGTCCAGGCGTGAGTCCCGCGGCCGGCCGCCGACGAATCCCGCGTCGTCCATGGACATCGGCACCGGAAGGGCGGTGCCGAGCCGTTCGGCGAGCGCGAGACCCACCTGGTACCAGCTCGCCCGGCCCCGGTTGGCGATGTGCAGCAGGCCGCGCACGGCGAGGGCGCCGGGCAGCAGCCGTACCAGCGCGGAGGCCAGGTCGGGGATGTACGTCGGGCTGCTGAACTGGTCGTCGATCAGCCGCGGCCGGCCGCCGTCGAGGAACTCCCGGGCGGCGGCCACGACTTGGTCGAGGTTGGGGTCGGTCCCGCCGTACAGCCAGGACGTGCGGACCACGAGGTGGTCGGGCACGGCCTCGACGATCCGCTCGCCGGCCAGTTTGGTCAGTCCGTAGACGCTGACGGGGGCGGGGATGTCGTCCTCGTTGTAGCCGGCCGGCCCGGGCGCCCGGCCGTCGAACACGTAGTCGCTGGAGATGTAGACCAGCCGGCTGCCGTGCCGGCGGCAGGCCTCCGCGACGTGGTGGGTGCCGCCCACGTTGACGCGCAGGGCCGACTCCGGGTCCCGTTCGCAGGAGTCGACCACCGCGTTGGCGGCGGTGTGCACCACCACGTCGGGCTTGAAGTCGGCGATCGAGTCCCGGACGGCGGCCTCGTCGCCGATGTCGAAGTCGGCGAGGGAGACCCCGAGGAGGGGCCAGTCGGCGGTCTCCGGCCGGATGGCGAGCTCGCGGCGCAGCGCGGTGCCCAGCATCCCGTCCGCGCCGGTGAGGTAGACCCGCATCACAGGTGCCCGAACTCGGCGATCAGCTCGGGGACCGACAGGCCGGAGGCGATCTTGTCGCGGATCACCCGTTCCCGGCTGATGTTCATCCGGGTCCGCTCCAGCACGGCCTCGCCCTCGTCGCGCGGGACGACGGCGATGCCGTTCTCGTCGGCGACCACGATGTCACCCGGGTGGACGACCTGTCCGTCGATCACCACTGGGACGTTCACCTGCACCGGCTCGGTGCGGTCGTGCACGGCGGTCGGCGAGGGGCGCGGGACGGTGCTGCGGTACCAGACCGGGAAGTCCAGGTCACGGATCTCGTCGACGTCGCGGATGGCGCCGTCGACGATGCCGGCGGCCAGCCCGATCTGCCGCGACAGGGTGGACATGAGGCCGCCCCACATGGCGGTACGGGTGGTGCCGTGGCAGGCCACCACGACCACGTCGCCCGCCTGGGCCCGGGCCAGCACCGGCATGCAGTCGACCAGGTCGTCGATCGAGAGGTTCACGGTGAGCGCCGGCCCGGCGATCTTGTGGTGGTGCTTCACCGGCAGCAGCCCGCCGATCGCGCCGACCCGCCGCCGGGCGTCGGTGACCAGGCAGCTCGGGCTGTACTCGGCGAGCACCGCGCGGAAGCCCTCGACGATCTCCTCGGGCGGGCGGTGCAGCTCGTTGCGGACGGTTTCCACGATGGGTCTCCCATGGGTTCGGGGGTGGTGGTACGGGGGGTACGCCGGGACCGGGTGCGGGCACCGGGTGCGGCCTACCGGGCGGCCGGCTCCTCGTTCCGGGCGCCCTTGAGGACGTCCGTGCCGATCAGGTCCGCGAGGTGCGCCGCGTCCAGGCCGTGCGCGGCCAGCACTTCCGCGTCCGTGCCGCAGCGCGGGACGTCGGTGAGGCCGACGCCGCGGAAGGCGATCCCGTCCCCGGCGCCCGTCTCCAGCAGCTGTCGGGCGATCAGGTCGGCCTGGCCGCCGCGCTCGTACTGGTGCTCGACGACGAACACGTGCCGGACATCGGCCAGCAGCTCGCCCAGCCACGCCGGGTCGATCCGGTTGTGCCAGGGCAGGTCCACCACGGTCAGCGCGACGCCCCGGGCGGCGAGCAGGCCGGCGGCGCCGAGGAGCTGGCCGAGGACCACCGGTCCGGCGCCGAACGCGACCGCGTCGCCGCCGGTGCGCAGCACCCGTCCCTGGCCGGCCACCAGCGGCGCGGGCGGCAGGTCGGCCAGTTCGGCGGGCACCACCTGGCTGGACAGGCGCAGGTAGACGCTGTCCGGGGTGGAGCGGCAGTAGCGCACGGCGGCGTCCAGCTGGGCCGGGTGGGACGGTTCCAGGATGGTCAGTCCGGGCACGGCGCACAGCGCCGACACGTCGCGGACGGCCTGGTGGGAGTGTCCGGGCCCGGCGGGCAGCAGCCCGGCGAGCGAGCCGACGTAGACCACCGGCCGCCGTTCGGTGGCGTTGGTGTAGATGTGCTCGTTGGGGCGGGCGTGCAGGAAGCAGGAGAACGAGTGCACGAACGGCCGCAGTCCGCCGGCCGCCAGTCCGCCCGCCATCGAGACCATGTCCTGCTCGGCGATGCCGCATTCCACGAACCGGTCCGGGTGGGCGTCGCGGAACGGGATGAGGCCGGTGTCGAGCACCAGGTCGCCGTCGAGCGCGACGATCCGCGGATCCTCGCGCGCCGCGTCGGTGAGCAGCCGCCCGTACAGCTCGGGCAGCCGTACCCCGGCCGGTTTAGCCGGCAGGTCGAGCTCCCGGACCACCGGCCGCAGCGGCGGCAGGCCGTGCCGGCGGAGGATCTCGTCGGCGGTGCCGGTCAGTTCCCGGTACGCGGAGTCGTGGTCCTCGGGGCTCGGCGCGCCGCTGTGGTGGCGGTAGCGCCACTCGCCGGGCGCCATGGAGGTGGCGGCGAAGGTGGGGCAGCCGCCCCCCTTCACCGTGTCCGCGATGATCACCACGGGCTGTTCCGGGTGGTCCGCGGCGCGGCGGGCGAACGCCTCCGCCAGTCGCCGGGGGTCGTGGCCGTCGCAGCGCAGGACGCCCCAGCCCGCCGCGGTGAACTTCCCCGCCAGGTCGCCGAGGTCGCTGACGTCCGTGACGAAGGTGTCGGACTGCAGGCGGTTGTGGTCGACGACCACGGTCAGCTCGCCCATCCCGTACCGGGCGGCGCTGGGCAGCGCCTCCCAGTTCTGGCCCTCCTGCAGTTCGCCGTCCCCGGTCATCACGACCACCCGGGAGGTCCGGCCGGCCAGCCGGTGGGCGAGGATCAGGCCCTTCGCCTTGGAGATGCCCATGCCCAGGGAGCCGGTGTTGAAGGGCATGCCGGGGGTGCCGACGTCGGGGTGCCCGGGCAGTCCGTCGATCCGCCGCAGCCGGTGCAGGAGGTCCTCGTCGAGCCGGCCGAGCGCGATGAGCGCGGCGTACAGTCCGGGCGCGTCGTGCCCCTTCGACGAGAAGTACACGTCGCCGTCGGCCTCGAACGGCCGGTCCAGCTCCTCCAACAGCAGCCAGCCGACCACGTCGGCCGCGCTGAAGCTGGAGCCGATGTGTCCCGAACCTGCGCGGCTGATCATGTAGAGGGTGTTGATCCGGGACAGGGCGGCGAAGGCGAGGGCTCTGTCGTACGGATCGCCGACGCCGCCCAGGACGCGGTCGAACTCGGTGCGTGGGATCCAGGCCAGGGACCTGTCCATGGCTTCTCCTCGGGGAGGGGTCGGGGTCACCAGCAGCCGAATCCGCCGTCGACGGCGAGTTCGGTCCCGGTGACGTAGCGGCTCAGGTCGGACGCGAGGAACAGCAGCGGCCCGGTCAGGTCGTCGGCGACGGCCATCCGCCGCAGCGGCACCCGGGCGTCGAACTTCCCCCGGAACACGGGGTCCTGCGCGCCGAGCACGCCGCCCGGCGACAGGGTGTTCACCCGTACCCCGGACGGACCCCACAGCGCCGCGAGGTACCGGGTGAGCGAGGCGACGCCGGCCTTGGACATGCCGTACGCGGGCGGCTTCAGGAACGGCGGATCCACCGGCAGGTGGGCGTACATCCGCGGGTCGGGGGCGAGGCCGCCGTACATCGAGCCGATGTTGACGATGGATCCGCCGCCCGCCCGGACCATCTCGGTGCCGAACACCTGGCACATCCGCAGCGTCCCCTGGGCGTTGACCGCGAGGACGCCGGCGGACACCTCGTCCGGGATGTCCTCGAAGCGCCAGCTGCCGCCCTGGGCCGACGGCGGGCTGTCGACGCCCGCGTTGTTGACGAGGACGGTCGGCGTCCCGGCCCGTTCCCGGCAGGCGTCGAGGGCGCCGCGCAGGCTGTCGGTGTCGGTGACGTCCGCGATCAGGTGGGTGAACCGCTTCGGGTCGTGCGCGTCCAGTACCGCCCGCAGCTCCGGCCCGACGGTGTCCCGTACGTCCAGACCGACCACGTCGGCTCCGGCGCCCAGGAGGGCGTCGGTCCACACCGGACCGAGCCGTCCGCACACGCCGGTCACGACGGCGACCGATCCGGTCAGGTCAATCGCGGCCGGCATAGCGGTCCGCCAGGGCGTCGAGGGTGATGTCGGCGTCGGCCGTCAGCGGCCGGGCGAGGTGGCGGCCGACCACGTCGGCGAGCCGGTCGGGGGTCAGCCCGTCGCCCGGCGACTTGATCGCCACGTCCTCCAGGGTGAGCCGGTGCCCGGCCGGCAGGTCCCGGTGGGCGACCAGCTTCTTGCCCATCTTGTGCATGGCGGGCCGCTCGCCCGGCAGGACCTGCTTGTCCGGGCCGCCCAGCGAGCGCCGCACACGGCTCAGCCCGTCGACGAGTTCGGCGATGCCGGCCTGTTCCAGGGAGAACTTGTGGTCGCTGCCGGGCCGGGCGCAGTCGAGGGTGACGTGCTTCTCCACCACCCGGGCGCCGAGCGCGTACGCCGTCCAGGCGGCCCACGGGCCGAGGTCGTGCCCGGAGAAGCCGACCACCGTGTCCGGGAACTCGGCCCGGTAGGTGCCGAGGACGGCCAGATTCAGCGTCTCCGGCTCGGCCGGGTACATCGCCGTGCACTGCAGCAGCGCGAGATCGGGGTTGAGCGGCAGGACGGTGCCGCAGGCCCGGCGCACCGCCTCCATGTCGGCGCCGCCGGTGCTCACGATCAGCGGGATGCCCGCCTTCGCCGCGTAGGCGAGCAGCGGGGTGTTCCGGATGTCCCCGGACGCGATCTTGATCGCCGGAACGCCGAGCTCCGCCAGGAAGTCCACGCTGGCGAAGTCGAAGGCGGTCGCGAAGAAGTCGACCCCCAACTCGGCCGACAGCTGCTGGAGATGGGTGTATTCGCGGGTCCCGAACTCAAGGAACTCGCGGTGCGCTCCGTACGTCGGGCCGAAGCTGTTGCGCCCGGTGTACGGGGCGTCGAACATCTCCTTGGTGTAGAGCGAGCGGTTGTCCCGCTTCTGCAGTTTGACCGCACTGGCGCCGGCCGCGGCCGCCTGGCGGACCAGTTCCTCCGCCTTGTCCAGGTCGCCCTCGTGGTTGTGGCCGATCTCCGCGATCACGTAGGCGTCGGTGTCGTCCGAGATGGTCCGCTCGTTTACCGTCAGCGCTCTCATGGTTCTCAGGTCCTCTCCAGAAGATCGGTCACCAGCGAAGCGAACCGGTCCAGTCCGAGGTCGATCTCCTCCGGCGTGAGCGAGCTGCAGGACAGCCGCAGCTGTCGCAGTCCGCCTCCCGCCGTGTAGAAGTGGTGCATCGGCGTCCAGATGACCTTGTGCCGCTTGGCCGAGTAGGCGAGCAGGTCGTCGTCGGCGACGAAGGGCACCGTGACGACCAGGAAGAATCCGCCGTCCGGTCGGTTCCAGGCGACCGGGGACGTTGCCGGGAAGCGGGCGGCCAGCCCGTCGAGCAGGTGCCGCAGCCGTTTCCCGTACCGGGCGGTGGCGTCCCGGTTCGCCTCGCGCAGCGCGAAGTCGCAGTCCAGCAGCTTGCCGCCGATGACCGCCTGCGCGACCGGCGGGGTGTTGACCGTGATCATGCTCTTGATCTTCGAGAGCTCGTCGGCGAGGGTGCCGACGCTCTCGCCGCCGCGGACGACGGGCTGGTCCGCCACCACGTACCCGATCCGGGCGCCGGGCAGGGCGGTCTTGGCGTACGAGCCGAGGTAGACGACGCGCCGGCCGGTGTCCAGCGACTTGAGTGTCGGTCTCGGGGGCGCGCCGTCGCCGAAGAAGCCGTACGGGTTGTCCTCGATGAGCAGGATGTCGAGCTCGGCGGCCAGGTCGAGGAGCCGGTGCCGGGTCGGTACGTCGAGGCTGAGCCCGGTCGGGTTGGCGAAGTCCGGCACCAGGTAGCAGGCCCGGGGCCGCAGTCCGGCCGCGCGGGCCTCCCGTACCTTGGCGGCCAGGTCGTCCAGGTCGATGCCGGTCGTGCCGCTGTCGACGGGCACGACCGGCAGGTCGACCAGGCGGGCCGCGCCGGTGATGCCCACGTAGGCGGGGTCGGTGGCGAGCAGGACGTCGCGGTCGTCGGCGCGCAGCGCGCGGAGGACGAGGAGCATGGCCTCCTGGCAGCCGACGGTCACCAGGATCGACTCCGGGTCGGCGTGGATGTTCTCGTCGACCGCGAGGTTCCGGGCGACGAGGTCCTGGATCACGCCTTTGGTTCTGCCGTACTGGTAGAGCCGGTTGCGGGCCGCTTCGGCGCCCCGGGGCTCGGCCTCGGTGACGTGCTCGGTCCAGATCCGCAGATAGCGGTGGACGTCCTCGATCGCGAACCCGCCGGGGTCCGGCCGGCCGGGCGCGAAGGAGACCGCGTCCGGGTAGTGGTCGGACACCTCGTTCAGCAGGTTCATGGACAGCAGCGCCGGATCGGACAGCGAGCCGTGCAGGTGGGCGAGGTCCAGCACCGCCGGGGCGTGGGCTGCTCGTGCCGGGGACGACTCGGTCATCGTTCCTCCCGTACGCGCGTCGCGGACGCCCCGCGCACACCAAGGCGCCGGGCGGCGGCGACGTGCGGCGCGCCGGCGAGGGCCATCGACGTCGCGAGTTCGGCGCGCAGCAGGTCGAGGACCGCGGTGACGCCGGTCTCGCCGTCCACCGCCAGGCCCCACAGGACCGGCCGGCCGAGCAGTACCCCGTGGGCGCCGAGGGCCAGCGCGCGCAGTACATCGGTGCCGCTTCGTACGCCGCTGTCGAGGAGGATCTCGCAGGCGTCGCCGATCGCGTCCCGGATGGCCGGCAGGGCCAGGATGCTGGGTACGGCGCCGTCGAGTTGCCGGCCGCCGTGGTTGGACACGACCAGGCCGTCCGCGCCGAGGTCCACGGCACGCCGCGCGTCCGCCGGGTCGAGCACGCCCTTGAGCACCAGGGGCAGCCGGGTCCGTCGCCGTACCCACTCCAGGTCGGACCAGGAGAGGGTGGGGTCGATCACCGAGGCCGCGTGGGCGCCGACGCTCTGTCCGCCGCCGCGCTGGGTGTCGGACAGGTTGACCGGCGCGGCGTGCGCCGGCACGGCGAACCCGTTGCGCAGGTCGCGCAGCCGCCGGCCCATGAACGGGACGTCGACGGTGAGCATCAGGGCGCGGGCGCCGAGCCGCTCGGCCTCGTCGATCAGCCACGCGGTGCGGTCCCGGTCGCGCAGCCAGTACAGCTGGAAGAACAGGGCGCCGCCGGGGACGGACAGCTCGTCCAGCGGGCAGCCGGCCAGGGTCGCCGCCGTGAAGGGGAGACCGGCCGCGGCCGCGGCGCGGGACACCGCCGGTTCGCCGTCCGGGTGCACCACCGCGTGGAACGCCATCGGCGCGACCGCGACCGGCATCGACGCGGGCACCCCGAGCAGGGTGGTCGTGGTGTCGGCGGTGTCCACTCCGGACAGGACGCGCGGGACGAGGTGACACCGGTCGAACGCGGCCCGGTTGGCGCGCAGGGTCGCCTCGCCGCCGCTGCCGCCGGCCACGAAGTCGTACACCTCGGGCGCCAGCAGGGCGCGGGCACGGTCCTCGACGTCGTCGAGGGTGAGCGGATCCGTCGCCGGGACGGCCGTCCCGGCCGTCACGCCAGGTCCTGCCGCTCGACCGCCTCGTACAGCTTGCGGATGTTGTTGCTGCCGAACGTGGTGGCGCCGCGGCGTTCGATGATCTCCATGAACAGGGTGCGGCGCGGGTGCTCGGAGCGGGTGAAGATCTGGAACAGCTCGCCGTCGTGGTCGCGGTCGGCGAGCACGCTGTACTTGCGCAGCTCCGCCACCGGGTGGCCGGACGGGCCGAGCCGCTGGTCGAGGTTCTCGTAGTAGGGGTCGGGCGTGGACAGGAATCCCACGCCGGCGGCGGCGAGATCGGCCACCGCGTCCACGATGTCCGGGACCGCGAACGCCAGGTGCTGGACGCCGGCGCCGCCGTGCTTCTTCAGGAAGTCGTCGATCTGGCCCGGGGCGGCGCCGCTCATCGGCTCGAGCAGCGTCAGCGTGACCTGACCGTTCGGGCTCTGCACGACCTTGGAGCGCATGGCCTGCGCGCCGACGTGGATGTCCTCGCCGAAGACCACCTGCCAGCCCAGGGCCCGCTCGTAGGACGCGATGACCCGGTCCAGTTCGCCGTTCTCGACGCAGACCGCGATGTGGTCGACGCAGAGCAGGTGATGCCGCGCGGGAGGGGTGGTCCGGGCGGTTCCGGTCGGTCGCTCGGCGGGCACCGGGGAGAGGCCGGGCAGCGACCAGGGCGCGCCGGCGGGCCGGGTCACGAAGGTGTGCGTCACGTCGCCGAAGGCTTCGAGTACGGAGGGGGCCGGCTCCGTCGCGGCGGGGTTCGGTTCCGTCACCCGCAGGGCGATGTCGCTCACGCCGTCGCCGTGCCGGGCGGTGTAGAGGGTGGCCGGGTGGTCGTCGGCGCGGCCCTGCAGCAGCACGAGGACGATGTCCCGCTGCCGTACCGCGACGGCCGTGAACTCCGGGGTGTCCCCGGTGGCGACGACCTCGAAGCCGTAGCGGTCGACGAACTCGGCCGCGCGGGCACGGGCGTCTCCGACGGAGAGCGTGATGTGGTCGATACCGGCGTCGACGGCAGGCTGATTTCTGGTCTGGGGTGCGGACAACACCAATTCCCCCAAGGCTCGGATAAGCGGTTTCAACGGCGGGAGCAAGAATTGTCGGATCCCGGAACCGCGACGAAAATGACGCTAGGGACGGGTGCCGAAGAATGTCAATGCGCCCCGATGCCCACCGCCCGATACTGCGGAACGCCCCGTCCCGCACCCGGGTGCCGGGCTCTCCCCGTTGGGGTTCGTAGGGGTTGCGCGCACCACCGTGACAGGTGAATATGCGTCCGATCGCAGGTGCGGACAAGGAGCGGTACGTGCTGATTCATCAGGCACTCGACGAGCGCGCGGCGGAATTCGGCGACCATATCGCGCTGATCGACGACAAGGGACCGGTCACCTATTCACAACTCGTTTCGGCGGCCGACGCGTACGCCGCCGCACTGGTCGAGGCAGGGGTCGGACCGGGCTCCCTGGTGCCGGTCCGCGTCACCCGCTCGGCCCGGATGGCGACCCTCCTGCTCGCCGTCCTGAAGACGGGCGCCGCCTACTGCCCGATCGACGTACGGTGGCCGGACGAGCGGGTACGGGAACTGCTGCGTCTGCTGCGGGCCCCGCTGTTCGTGACGGACACCCCGCTCGACGGCGCCCCGTGCTGGACCCCGCCGCCCGCGTCCGCGCTCTTACCCGGGTCCCCGACGGTGCGGGCGGACATCGGGCCGGCCGACCCGGCCTGTGTCTTCTTCACCTCGGGCAGCACCGGGGCCCCCAAGGGCGTGGTGACACCCCACCAGGCCGTACTGCGGCTCTTCGACAGCGGCCCGCTGGCGGCCTTCGGCCCCGGGCGGGTGCTGCCGCAGCTCGCCCCCGTCGGCTGGGACGCCTGCGGGCTGGAACTGTGGGGCATGCTCAGCCGGGGCGGCACCGTCGTGCTGCCGGACGAGGATCACCTGCTCCCCGACACCCTGCGCGACCTGATCGCCGGGCACGGCGTGAACACCCTCGTCCTGGTCGCGTCCGTGGTGAACCTGCTGGTGCGGCTGGACCCCGGCTGCTTCGACGGGGTCGACCTCATGTTCATCGGCGGTGAGCGGCTGTCGCCGGAGCCGGTACGCACCCTGCTGCTGCGCCACCCGGACACGACCGTCCACAACTGCTACGGCCCGGTGGAGAGTTTCGCCTTCACCACCATGCACCGCATCCGGCCCCAGGACTGCGACCGGCCCCACGGCGTCCCCATCGGGCGGCCGGTACCGGGCACCGAGGTCCATCTGATCGACGGCGAGCTGTGCGTCGCGGGCACGGGCCTGGCCGAGGGCTACCTGCGCGACCCGGAACGTACCGCCGAACGGTTCGTCACCGTCGACGTCCAGGGGGTGCCGACGCGGGTCTACCGCACCGGCGACCGCGCGGAACGCGACGCCGAGGGAGTGCTGCACTTCCTCGGCCGCGCCGACCGGCAGGTGAAGATCCGCGGCTACCGGGTGGAGCTGGCCGAGGTGGAGAGCCACGCCGCGGGCCATCCGGGGGTACGCGACTGCGTGGCGGTGGCGCTGACCGGCCGGAGCGGCGCGTACGAGCGTCTGGCGCTGGCCTTCACCGGGAACGCGGACCCGGAGCGGGTACGTACGGAACTGAGCGGCCGGCTCCCCGGCCACCTGGTGCCCGATGTGGTGCGCCGACTCGACGAACTCCCCCACAACGCCAACGGCAAGGTGGATCACCGGGCCACGGCGGAGCTGCTGCGCGTTCCGACCCCAGGAAGGGGCAGACGATGACCCTGCACAAGAGCACCGAGACCGCCGGGATGACGGGAATGAACGGATCGAACGGGATGACCGGGACCGTCGGAGCCACCGGACACGCCGACACCGCGTGCGCCGAGACCACCGACAGGATCGTGGAGGACTACCTCACGCTCGTCGACGACAGCATGGTCGCGGTGCTGCCGCACGCCCTGCGCATCGCCGTCGAACTCGGCATCGCCGACATGATGAACGCCCTGACACCGCAGTCCGTGGCCACCACGGCGGACCTGGTCGGCGCCGACCCCGACGCCCTGTCCCGGCTCCTGTCCGCCCTCGCCGCGGCCGGGTTCTTCACCGGCGACCCGGCCACCGGCTTCCGGCTGACGGCGCGCGGCGCCCGGCTGCGCCGGGACCACCCGCACAGCCTCTCCGCGTCGCTCGTCAACGCCGAGAGCCAACTGGCCTGGCTGCGCGCCGCCGACAGCTTCCGTACCGGCGCCGCGTCCTTCGGCACCGGGGACGAGGACGGCGAGGCCGCGGCCGGCGGCTTCTTCGGCGTCAAGGACAACCGGCGCGCCGAGAACCTCGCCTTCCTGCGCCGGATGCGCGAACGCACCGGCCGGCTGTACCGGCAGGCGGCCGAGACCGTCGACTGGTCGCCCTCGTCCGTCATCCTGGACATCGGCGGCGCGGACGGCTTCCTCCTCGGCGGGATCCTGTCGGCGGCCCCGCACGCGAGCGGCATCCTGTTCGACCGCCCCACGGTGATCGACGAGGTCAACCGCCGCGGCGGCGTGCCCGGTTGCCGCACCGTGCCCGGCGACTTCTTCGTCGCGGTGCCCACCGGCGCGGACACCCATCTGCTGTGCAGCGTCCTGCACGACTGGACCGACGAGCAGTCGGTGGACATCCTGCGGTCGAGCCGGCGCGCGCTGGCGCCCGGCGGCCGGCTGCTGGTGATCGAGATGCTGGTTCCGGAGGACGGCTCCCCGCACATCAGCCGCTGGAGCGACCTCGGCATGATGGTCCTCACCGGCGGCCGGGAACGCGACCGGGCCGGGTTCACCCGGATCCTGCACGCGGCCGGGTACCAGGTGAGCCGGGTCCTGGAGATCCCGGACTCGCCGTTCTCCGTCATCGAGGCGCACTGACCGGCGATGAACGACACCGACCTCAGGCCCGATCCCGTCACGGGTCTCGATCTGCTCACGCCGGACGTCTTCGCCGGATACCGGTACCTGGACCAGCTCGCCGCCGTGCGCGCCCGTCCCGGGCTGACCTGGCACCCGGAGCCGGACGGCCCCGGGTTCTGGGTCGCCGCCCGGTACGACGACGTCCTGACGGTGCTGGGCGATCCGGCCTCGTTCAGTTCCCGCGCCGGCATCCGGCTCGGCGGGTCGGACGAGGCGGCGGGACGGGTCGCCGACCGGCTGATGGTGGTCAGCGACCCGCCGCGGCACGGCCGGATCCGCCGAGTGGTGGGCGCGCCGTTCACCCCGGCGGCGCTGCGCCGCTGGCAGGACCGGATCGTCGACGGGGTCACCGACCTGGTCGACGAGGTGATCGGGGCGCGCGCCGGAGGGGCCGGGGACGACAGCCGTACAGATGCTTCGGGTGAGACGGCCGCGGCCGGGGCGCTGGTCCTCGACGCCGTCGGCGACCTGGCCCGGCGGCTGCCCAACCAGGTCATCTGCGCCATGATGAACCTCCCCCGAGCCGACTGGCCGCTGATCGGCCGGCTCACCACCGACGGCCTGGACTCCCCCGACCCGATCGACCGGCTCGACGCCAACGCCGAGATCTTCGGCTACTTCGCCGACCTGCTCGACGAGCGCCGGGCCCGCCCCGGCGACGACCTGATCAGCTCCCTGCTCGCGGTCGGCGACGGCCTCACCGACGAGGAACTGATCGTCAACTGCGGCGGGGTGCTGACCGGTGCGAGCGAGACCGTCCGGTACGCGGCGGCCGGCGCGCTCCTCGTCTTCGGCGACCGGCCCGAGCTGTGGACGGCGCTGCGCGCGTCGCCGGAGCTGCTGCCCACCACCGTCGAGGAGATCCTGCGCTGGACCACCCCCGGCCTGCACGCGCTGCGCACCGTGACCCGCCCGGTGACCGTCGCGGGCACCGGCCTGCGCCCCGGCGACCGGGTGACCGCCTGGCTCTGCTCGGCCGACCGCGACCCGGCCGTCTTCCCCGACCCGGACACCTTCCGGCCGGACCGCACCCCCAACCGGCACCTCGCGTTCGGCTGGGGCCCGCATGTCTGCGTCGGATCCCGGGTCGCCCGGCTCGAACTGACCGCCCTGCTGACCGCACTGACCCGCCGGGTGCGCGCGATCACCCCGGCCGGACCGCCGGAGTGGGGCACCGGCAACTTCATCCACGGACTGACCCGCCTGCCGGTACGACTGAGCCCGGCATAAGCCCGCCAAGGAGCTGATGAACAGTGGGAACCACCGCAGTAGCCGAGATCTGGCAGGAGGTCCTGGGCGTTCCGGTCGCGGACGACGACGACTTCTTCGCCCTGGGCGGCCAGTCCCTCGCCGCCATGGAGGTGGTGGCCGCCCTGCGCCGGCGCCTCGGCGTCACCGTCCGCGTCCGGGTCCTGCTGGAACACCCCGTACTGGCCGACTTCGCCGCGCAGTTGGCCCTCTCGGAGGCGCATCTCCCGGACCGGACCTGAGGTGAACGCGTAACGGAACGGCGCCGGCGACTTCTTCGCTGCCCGGGGCGCTCCGCACAGCACCCGACCACCCTCAGTCGAGGTGGTGTTCCCAGATCGTCCTGGGCTCGCCCTCGATCCAGTAGCGGTGCGTCGCCTGGGTGACCCGGAGCCGCACGGCGGTGATGTCGGGGCTCCCCGCGGCCTCCCAGGCGATCAGCGCCCCCTCGACACGGTCCCACAGGGCGATCGGGCCGCCTTGGCGAACCCGCCACTCCTGCCCGTCGGCCATGAACTCGGCGAACGACTCGCGCTCGGGGTCGAAGAGGTAGAGAAGCTGGGCGCCCTGGCGCGTTGTGGCGCGGACGAGCTGAGCGCCTGGTGCGGCAAGCTGTGCGGGGCGTCGTATGGAAGTGCCACGGCGCGCTATATCGGCAGGCTCACCGCATCCGCGAGCGATCGCATCTCGGGCGTGAGGGTGCGCCGCTTGCTCACCACGCGCCCCAGGATGTCCCGGGCGCAGCGCTGGTTCGACAGCCATCGCGGCGACGAGTTCCGGATGCGCTGAAGCACCTCGACCGACTCCCCGTAGCGACGAGTGCGAGCGTAGGCATCGGACACATCGAGCAAGTGCCGGTTCCGGTTGTTCGACGTCGGCCTGAGCTTGTCGGCCGGCACTTCGGCGGCGAGCTGGAGTACCCTATCGGGCCGGTCGGTGATCATCGCGTTCTCGGCACGCTTCAGCGCCACCGTGACGGGTCCGAAGGTACGCAGAGAGTCTTCGCGCGGTGCGTACTCGCGCCCCATGGCCACAGCGGCCGCCTTCGCGAGACGCATGGCATCCTCAGCATCGCCAGGGCGGTTGTCCCTGACGCCTGCGGCCGAGATACGCAGCAGGAGCCCGCCCCAGGCGCTCAGTTCTTCAGGGGTGGCCTTCGACATGCGTGGCTCGGTCTCGTCTGCCCATTCGGCGGCCAGCTCCCGTGCTTCCGCGAGCCTTCCGCGACGCAGGAGGAGCCAGCACTGGGTATTGACCGTCGAGGCGCCCTGAAGGCGATCTGCCGACTCGTCGAGGGCTCGTTCAAGCGCCATCTCCGCCGCGTCGAACTGCCTGGTCTGCGTCAGGAGCCATCCGGTGAGCTGCATGAGCTTCACCCGCACCGCCCGGCCATCCGGATGAAGCCCGGCAAGCACTTCGGCATCGCGGAGGAGCGGAGGAAGGATGGCCCCGAGCTCGGCGAAGCGGTCGCCACTGAACAGGGGCATCGCGTCCCGCAGGGCGTTGGTCACACCCTGAAGGGTGGGCTCTTCGAGTTCGCCGCTCGGCGGAGGGCTGACCAGGGCTCGGCGCACCGGCTCCCACTGGTCGACGACCGCCTGCTTTGCGCTCTCTTCCCTGGATTCCGCCATGAGGGAGGTCGTGGGCAGCCGAAGCGCGGATGCCAGCCGGCGGGCCGTCTCCAGCCGCGTATCGCTGCGCTCCCCCTGCTCCAACTTGCGGATCGAGGAGAGGGAGAGGCCGGACTGATCGGCCAGCTCCCTTTGGCTCATGCCCCGGCGCTTACGGACGTCCCGGAGCCGTTCCCCGATGTCGGCGCTCATATTCTGAGAGTACGACCCTTGCTAGCGAACGTCAGCAAAGATGGCAAGACCTCCGTCGCAAGGCGGAGGCCTCTTGCGGACACGCTGGGTGGGACTTCTCCGGCCGGCGGTCGTGAGGTGCCACGCAGCGTGGTAGTCAGCCGACGATGCCCAGGTGAGAGGCCATGTCACGCATGTCGTCCGTCAGGATGCGCTTGCGCTTCGCGAGGATGCCCCCCATGACGTGGCGTGCGATGTTCTGATGCTTCAGCCACTCCGAGGCTGTCGCCTTGAGGCCGGTCAGCTCGTTCATCGCGTCCTGGTGCGAACCGAGTTGTACGTGCGCTCGCGCCACGTCCAGGCGATGGCGTCCCCAGGTGTTCATGCCCGGCCGGCCGTATGCCGCGAGCGCCTGGGCGCCGACGAGCCCCGTGTCGGCCAGGTTCAACACGCCGCGCGCGTCTCCGATCAGGGACAGGTCCTCGATGCGTTTCGTCTCGGCCGTCACCGGCCCGAACGTGGCCCAGTGCTCCTGGAAGTCGACGTGCTCGCGATCCAGAGCGCTGGCAGCCGTCGCCGCCATGCGCCGAGCCTGCTGGGCGACATCCGGTCGGTTGTTCCGCATCGCGGCGGAGGCCACACGCAGAAGGAGCTCGCCCCAGATGGCCCACTGGGCCGGCGTGGCGGTCGAAAGACGCGGCTCGACCTGGTCGGCCGTGGCGGTGGCCAGTTGTTCGGCCTCGTCGAAACGGTCCTGACGCAGGAGAAGCCAGCACATCCCGACGACGCCCGTGACGGCCAATTGGGTGCCGCCCATGCCGCGAGCGTCCGTGATGGCCCGCGAGAGGGCGTGGTAGGCCATGTCGTAGCGCCGGACCTGGGTGAGGTACTTCCCGGCCAGCAGGAAGGCGCAGGCGCGCGTGGCGATCGCCTGCCGGCGTTCGTCTCCGTCGCTCAGGGCTACGGCCGCCTCACCGGCGCGCAGGATGCCGGGCAGACGCTTGGCCACGGAGTTGTAGCGGTCGGCCTGGTACAGGAGGTGCGAGTCGGTGATGTCCGATTGGAGCGAGTGGAGATCTCGCCGGTCGGCGTGATCGGCCGCCACCGGCGTCAGTCCGATGGGAGGCATGAGCGCCCTGCGCAGCCCGGTCAGCTTCGGTCCGTCGCCCTCGGCTTCGCGGACGGGTGCGGGCGCCTCGGACGCGAAGAGGCTGGATGTCGTGGTGCCGAGGGCGCGGGCGAGTGTGTGGATCGTCTCGACCGAGGCGGTTCCGCCCTGCTCCACCTTGCGGACGGTGCCCACCGAGAGATCGGCCTCTTCGGCGAGTCGTTCTTGCGTCCATCCCCGGCGTCGCCGATGGTTCCGGACGTTCTCTTGGAGCGACATGTCATCACCTCGCCGCAAGCGTACGACGGCGGACCGGGCGGCAACCCGCCCGGCCGGGGCCGCGCTTCAGGACTGGCTCAGCCGTTCCAGGATGCCCCGCAGGCTCTCCGCCAGGGTCGTCAGGTGGGGCTGTCGCAGCATGGTGTGGTGGTCGCCGGGGACCGTGTGGAGTTCGAAGCCGCGCCGGGCCAGGACGCGCCACGGGCGGGTCTTCGGCCGGCGCGGCTGCTGCTGGGCGGACAGCAGGACGAGGCGGGCGTCGACCGGGCCCGGGCGGTGGCGGAGCAGGGCGCGGGTGTTGGCCTCGAAGACCCGGATCCGGTCCCGCATGTCCTCCCGGATGCCCGCCGGGACGAGCCCGGCGCCCTCCAGGAGGTCGAGCAGCAGCTCGTCCTGGCGGTCCGGCGCGAGGCCGTGGAACGCCGCCTCGTCGTACGGGGGTGCCGGGACGCCCGCCTGGCCGGCCAGGTCGTGGACGAAGCCGCCGAGGAGGGCCGCGCGGTCCGGCAGGTCCGTGCCCAGGTACGGAGGCATTCCGGTGTCCAGCATGACGACCAGCGCGACCGGTTCGCCCGCGGCGGTCAGCTGACCGGCCATCTCCGTGGCCACCAGACCGCCCAGGGACCAGCCGCCGAGATGGTAGGGGCCGTGGGGCTGGACGGCACGGATCGCGTCGACGTAGTGCGCGGCCAGGTCGGTGAGCGAGGTGGTGACCGGGCCGCCGTCGAGGCCGGGGTCCTCCAGTCCGTACAGCGGCTGGTCGGGGTCGGTCAGGCGGGCCAGCGGCAGGTACGGCACCACGGATCCGCCGACGGCGTGGACGAGGAAGAGCGGCGGCCGGCTGCCGGTGGGCTTGATCGGTACGAGGGGTGAGGTCCGGGACACGCCGGCCTGGCCCGGCTGGTTCGGCGCGTCCGGCTTCCCGGACGGGTTCCGGCGGGACGGGTCGAGCAGCATGGCGGTCCTCTCCACGGTCGGTGTCGCGTACAGGTCGCGTACGTCCAGTTCGACGCCGAACTCGCGGCGGATCTCGGCCCGCAGCCGGGTCAGGTCGAGCGAGCTGCCGCCCAGGTCGAAGAAGCTGTCGTGGACGCCGATCCGGTCGGTGCCGAGCAGACCGGCCCAGACGCGGGCGACCGCCCGCTCGGTGGCGTCGCGCGGGGCGACGAACGCGCTGGTGCGGCTCGTCTCGGGTGCGGGCAGCGCGGCCCGGTCGACCTTGCCGTTGGCGGTCATGCCGATGCGTTCCACCGGCACGAGCGCGGACGGCACCATGTAGTCGGGCAGATGGGCCGCGAGGTGCGCGCGGAGTTCCGTGAGGTCGCCGAGGTCGGCGCCCGGCTTGGCCACCATGTAGCCGACGAGACGGTCGTCGCGGACGGTCACGCACGCGTGGTCGACGTGCGGGTGTGCGGCGAGTACGGTCTCGATCTCGCCGAGTTCGATCCGGAACCCGCGGATCTTGACTTGCTGGTCGATACGGCCCAGGTATTCGAGGCCGCCGTCGGCGCGACGCCGGGCGAGGTCGCCGGAGCGGTAGAGCCGGGCGCCGGGCGCGCCGAACGGGTCGGCGACGAAGCGTTCGGCGCTCAGGCCGGGCCGGTGCAGATAGCCCCAGGACAACCCGGCGCCGCCGACGAGGAGTTCGCCCGGTACGCCGAGGGGGGCGGGCTGTCCGGCCGGGTCGACGACCCACAGCGACAGGTCGGGGATCGGCTCGCCGATGGGGCTGGTGTTGTCCCGCAGCAGCTCCCGGGTCAGCGGGCAGTACGTGACGTGGACCGTGGTCTCGGTGATGCCGTACATGTTGACCAGCCGCGGCCGGTCCTCGCCGTGCCGGTCGAACCAGCGGCGTACGGCGTCGACATCGAGCGCGTCGCCTCCGAAGATCACGTACCGCAGGGAAAGTCGCTCCGGCCGCTCCTCGTTCGCGGCAGCCAACTGCCGGAAGGCGGCCGGGGTCTGATTGAGCACGGTGACCTTCTCGCGGGCCAGCAGCCGCTGGAAGTCCTCGGGCGAGCGGGTCTGCCAGAACGGCACCACGACCAGCCGGCCGCCGTGGACGAGCGCGCCCCACAGTTCCCAGACGGAGAAGTCGAAGGCGTACGAGTGGAACAGCGTCCACACGTCCCGCTCGTCGAACCCGAACCAGTCCCGGGTGGCCCGCAGCAGCCGGACGACCTGCCCGTGCGGGACGGTGACCGCCTTGGGCGCGCCGGTCGAGCCCGAGGTGTAGATCAGGTAGGCCAGGTCGGCGGCCGTGACGGTCAGGGCCGGTACGGGAAGGTCGCCGTCGGTGTCGTCGTCCAGCGTCAGCGCGGCCGCGGGCACGTCGAGTCCGCTCTGGGTGACCACCACCGCGAGGCCCGCGTCGTCGGCCATGTACGCCAGCCGCTGTGCCGGGTAGTCGGGGTCCAGGGGGACGTACGCGGCGCCGGCGCGCAGGATGCCGAGGATGCCGGTGACGAGGTCGGTGTCGCGGCGGACGCACAGGCCGACCAGGCTGCCCCGCGTGACGCCCCGATGGGCCAGCCGGGCGGCCAACCGCTCGGCTCGCCGGGCCAGTTCGCGGTACGTGGTGCGTGCGTCGCCCGCGACCACGGCCACCGCGTCGGGGCGCAGCCGGACCTGTTCGGCGAACAGGTCCCACAGCGAGGCGTCGACCGGCACCTCGCGCCGGGCGGCGCTCCACTGCCGCAGCAGCGCCGTCTCGTCCGGGCCGGTCAGGACGAAGTCGTGGACGGACGTGTCGGGGGCCTCGGCCGCCCGGGTCAGGACGCGGCCCAGGTGTCCGAGGAGCCGGGTGATCCGGTCGGTGTCGAACAGGTCGGTGGCGTACTCGGCCTGCAGCCGCAGTCCGCCGTCGGCGGTGACGGTGGCGTGCGCGGCCAGGTCGAAGCGGGCGACCGAGCCGGCCACGGGCAGCGGTTCGGCGGTGACCGGGCCGAGCGCGGGCGCGGCGTCGGCGGCCTCGTCGGCGTGCAGGGTGAGGCTGATCTGGAAGAGCGGGTTGCGGCCCGGTTCGCGGGCGGGGCGCAGCTCTTCGACCAGGGTGCTGAAGGGGAGGTCCTGGTGTGCGGTGGCGCCACGTACGGCCTGCTCGCAGCGGCGGGTCAGCTCGCGGAAGTCCGGGTTGCCGGCGACGTCGGCGCGCAGCACGACGGTGTTGGCGAAGTAGCCGACCAGCGGTTCGAGTTCGGGGCGGTGGCGGCCGTAGAACACCGAGCCGATCCCGATGTCGTCCTGTCCGGTGTGCCGGGACAGGACGACCAGGAATCCGGCCATCAGGACGGACAGCAGCGATCCGCGTTCGGTGTCGGCGAGCCGGCGCAGCGAGGCGCCGAGGCCGGCGTCGAGGAGGAGTTCCACCGTGGCGCCGGGGTGTCCGGACGCGGTGCCGCGCGGGCGGTCGGTCGGGAAGTCCAACTCCGGCAGGGCGTGGAGTTGTTCGCGCCAGTATCCGAGCTGCTCGTCCAGGATGTCGTCGGCAGGTCGGGCGCGCTGCCAGACCGCGTGGTCGGCGGGCTGGATGTCCAGGGCCGGGAGCGTGGCGTCCATGTCGCCGTACAGGGTGGACAGTTCGTCGAGCAGGACGCCCGCCGACCAGCCGTCCGCGATGATGTGGTGGGTGCAGAGCACCAGCACGTGTTCGGTCGGGCCGAGCCGCAGCAGTTCGGTGCGCAGCAGCGATTCGGCGGCCAGGTCGAAGGGCCGGGTGGCGGCTTCGGCGAGCGCCTGCGGCACGTCGTCGGGGTGGGTCGGGGTCACCGGGAGCGGCCACGAGGCCGGTACGGCGTCGGCGGGATCGGCCACCTGGACGGGGACGCCGTCGACCGCGACGAACCGGGTGCGCAGGCTCTCGTGCCGGGCGACGAGCCGGCCCAGGACCCGGGCGAGGCGGTCCGTGTCGAGCCGGCCGCGCAGGCGCAGTGCCAACGGCACGTTGTAGACCGGGGATTCGGGGTCGAGCTGGTGGAGGAACCACAGCCCTTCCTGTTGGTACGAGAGCGGCAGCGGGGCGGTCCGCGGGACGGCCGGGATCCGGCCGCCGCCGTCCGGCGCGCCGAGCCTGCCGGCGAGTTCGGCGACGGTGGGCGCCTGGAACAGGGTCGCCACGCCGAGGTCCGCGTCGAAGGTGCTCCGGATCCGGTTGATCAGCCGGATCGCGAGGAGCGAGTGGCCGCCGAGCGCGAAGAAGCCGTCGTGCACGCCGACCCGCGGGACGCGCAGCACCTCGGCGAACAGGGCGCACAGGGCGCGTTCCCGGTCGTCGCGCGGTGCCACGTACTCCGTGCCGGCGTCGGCCTCGTCGGGGGCCGGCAGCAGCCGCCGGTCGATCTTGCCGTTCGGGGTGAGCGGCAGCTGGTCGAGCGGGACGAGCGCGGCGGGCACCATGTACGGCGGGAGCACGGACGCCGCCGCGGCACGGATCCCGGCGAGGTCGGGCGCCGGGACGGCGGGCACCAGATAGCCGACGAGGCGCTTGTCGCCGGGCCGGTCCTCGCGGGCGTGCACATGGGCCTGGGCCACGTGCGGGTGCCGGACCAGCACGCTCTCCACCTCGCCGGGTTCGACCCGGAAGCCGCGGATCTTCACCTGGCTGTCGGCCCGGCCGGCGAATTCGAGGGTTCCGTCGGCGCGCCACCGGGCGAGGTCGCCGGTGCGGTACATCCGGGTGCCGGGCGCGCCGAAGGGGTCGGCGGTGAAGCGTTCGGCGGTCAGGCCGGCGCGGCCGGCGTATCCGCGCGCCAGGCCGGCTCCGGACGCGTACAGCTCGCCGATCACCCCGACGGGCACCGGCCGCAGCCGGTCGTCGAGCAGGTAGACGGCGGTGTCGTCCATCGGCCGGCCGAGCGGGACGCTGTCCGGCACCGTGTCCGGGTCGCACAGGGGCATCTGCACGGAGCACATGGTGAGTTCGGTGGGTCCGTACGTGGCGCGGATCCGCAGGTCCGGGTGGCGGCGCAGGACCGCGCGGACCGCGGCGGGGCTGATCACGTCGCCGCCGGTCATGACCTCGCGCAGGCCGGCGAAGCAGTCCGGGTCCTCCTCGGCGACGACCTGGAAGAGGCCGGAGACCAGCAGGACGTCGGTGAGGCCGGCGGCCCGGACGACGGCACCGTCGACCTCGCCGGGCGGGGCCACGACGACCTCGCCGCCGGACAGCAGCGGCACCCAGATCTCGCAGGTCGAGGCGTCGAAGGCGTGCGGCGAGTGCAGCAGCGCGCGGCGCGGGCGTTCGTCCTGCCAGCACGCGTCGCGGGCGAAGGCGAGGACGCCGCGCTGGGTGGTGACGACTCCCTTGGGGGCGCCGGTGGAGCCCGAGGTGTACATGATGTACGCGGCCTGCTCGGGGTGCGCGGCATCGGCGGGTACGGCGGCGCGGTCGGCCTCGGTCGCCTGGAATCCGGTCACCGTCAGGGTGTCGATCGCGATCCCGGTCGCCAGTTCGTGGTCGCGCGACGGGGCGTCGACGAGCAGGAGTTCGGCGCCGGAGCCGGCCACGATGTCGCGCAGCCGCTCGGTGGGCGCGGTCAGCGGCAGCGGTACGAAGCAGCCGCCGGCCTTGAGTACCGCGAGCATCGAGACGATCAGGTCGGCGGAGCGCTGCTGCAGGATCGCGACCCGCGTCTCGGCCGTCACGCCCCGTCGGCTCAGGTGGCCGGCCAACAGGTCGCTGCGCCGGTCCAGTTCGGCGTAACCGAGCACACCTTCGGCGTCGGACACGGCGGGTGCGTCGGGTGTCCGGGCGGCCTGCCGGGCGAATGCCTGCGCGAGTCCGGTCGTCGGATCGGGCCGGGTCGTGCCGTTCCACCCGTACAGCACGGTCTCGCGTTCGCGGGCGTCCAGCAGGTCGAGGTCGCCGAGGGCCCGGTCCGGGTCGTCCGCCACCGCTTCGAGGAGTCGCACCAGACGGTGGGTGAAGGCCGTGACCGTGTCCCGGTCGAAGAGGTCGGTGCGGTAGACGACCTGCGCGGACAGGTCGAGCGGTGTGCCGTCGTCGGCGTACCGGTCGGTGAAGCTGACGGACAGGTCGAAGTGGGCCGCGATGGCGCGGTTCCGCAGCTCCGTCACGGTCAGACCGTCGAGCGCGTACGCGGCGGCGGCGTTGTTCTGCAGGACCAGGGCGACCTGGAAGAGCGGGTGCCGGTTGAGCGCCCGGCTCGGGTTGAGGGCCTCGACGAGCCGGTCGAAGGGCAGCTCGGGGTGGGCGAGGGCGGCGAGGTCGGCTTCCCGGGCGCGCGCGAGCAGCTCACGGAACGTCGGATCTCCGGCGGTGTCCAGGCGCAGCACCAGCGTGTTGACGAAGAAGCCGATCAGGTCTTCGAGGTCCTCGTCGGCGCGGCCCGCGTCCATCGTGCCCAGCGGGATGTCGGTGCCGGCGCCGAGCCGGGTCAGCAGCGCCGCGAGGGCCGCGTGCACGACCATGAACAGCGACGCGTCGGACTCGCGCGCGAGCCGCAGCAGGCGGGCGTGCAGTCCGGCGGGCAGGTCGAGGCGGATCTCGCCGCCGTCGTCGCCGAGGACCTCCGGGCGGGGCCGGTCCAGCGGCAGCGGCAGCTCGTCGGGCAGGTCCGCGAGCCGCTTGGTCCAGTGGGCGAGGAGCTCCGCGCCGTCCGGGCCGTCGAGGAGTTCCCGCTGCCACAGCGCGTAGTCGGCGTACTGGACGGGCAGCGGCTCCCAGCCGGGCGCGGCACCGGCCCGGCGGGCCGCGTAGGCCTCGCCCAGATCGCGGCCGAGCAGCGCCGTCGACCAGCCGTCGCCGACGATGTGGTGGAGGACCAGGTACAGCGTGTGGCGGTGCTCGCCGGTGCGTAGCAGCCACACGCGCAGCGGCAGGTCCGCCGTCAGGTCGAAGGCATGCCGGGCCAACTGGTCCAGAGTCGCATCGAGTTCGCCTGCCGGGATGTCCTCCTCGGTGACGAACTCGGTGACGTCGACGGTGTCGCGCACCTGCTGCCGCGGCTCGCCGTCGATCTCGGGGAAGACCGTGCGCAGGCTCTCGTGCCGGGCCACCAGGTCCCCCAGGGCCAGACGCAGGGCCGCGGTGTCGAGCGGACCGTCCAGCCGGAGGGCGAGCGGCAGGTTGTACGTCCAGGCGCGGGTGTCGAGCCGGTTGAGAAACCACAGCCGCTGTTGCGCGAATGACAACGGGAACACGGATCCTCCTGCGCCGGGGAGACATCGACGGTCATCGGCCGCACACGATAGGCCGGTTCCCCGGAACGCAAGGTCCCGGAGGCCCAAAGGACCATGTCCCAAGGGGTTTTGGGGCCCCTGCCTAGGGGTTGTCGCACCACACGCCGTCCGCCCATCATGAGCCGGCCCGCAGGGGACCACCGGCACATATCGATCATGGAGGGCCGCGATGCCGTATTCGCCGGAGCGCTTGCCGTCAGCCGACACCGATCCGTCCGTGTCCTTGCACGGCCGGGTGGCCTGGCACGCGGCGCGGCACGGTGACACACCGGCACTGCGCTGCGGCCCGGTCGAGCTGAGTTACGCCGAACTGGACGCGCGGGCCGGCCGGTTGGCCCGGGTGCTGCGCGGTCGGGGCATCGGCGCCGAGGACGTGGTGGCACTGGCGCTGCCCCGCTCGGCCGAGCTGATCGTCGCCCTGCTCGCGGTCGGCAAGGCCGGCGGCGCGTTCCTGCCGGTCGACGTCCATCACCCGGCCGAGCGGATCGCCTTCCTGTGCGCCGACAGCGCGCCCCGGGCGCTGCTGACGACCGAGGCCGTGCTTCCGGGGCTGCCCGACACTCCGGGCACCGCCCAGTGGACGCTGTCGGAGCTGCTGGCCGAGGCGGCGGCGCTGCCCGAGGCCACTCCGAAAACGGATACGGACCCCGCCCAGGAGCTGGACCCGGTGGACCATCCGCTGTCCCTGGCGTACGTCATCTACACGTCGGGTTCGACGGGCCGCCCCAAGGGCGTCGCGGTCCCGCACCAGGGGGTGCTGCCGTTCGCCGCCGACCTCGTGGACCGGATGGCGGCGGGCCCCGGGTGCGTGGTGTCCCAGCTCGCCTCGCCCAGCTTCGACGCCATGCTCATCGAGGTCCTGCTCGCGTTCGCCCCGGGCGGCACCCTCGTCGTCTCGCCGCCCGACACGCTGGCCGGCGAGGACCTGGCCGCGTTCCTCGCGGACCACGGCATCACCCACGCGTTCGTCCCGCCGTCGGTGCTGGCGACCGTACCGCCCACCGAACTGCCGTCGCTGCGCGCGCTGATGGTCGGCGGCGAGGCGTGCGGCCCGCGACTGGTGGACGTCTGGAGCCCCGGCCGCCGGATGGTCAACGGCTACGGGCCCACCGAGACCACCATGGCGATCACCCTCTCGGCTCCGCTCGTGCCCGGGCCGGACGCGCCGACGATCGGCTCCCGGTGCGGCGACACCCGTCTGTACGTGCTGGACGACCGGCTGCGCCCGACCCCGCCCGGCGAGATCGGCGAGCTGTACAGCGGGGGCGGCGGGGTGAGCCGCGGGTACGTCGACCGCGCCGGGCTCACCGCGCAGCGCTACGTCGCCGACCCGTTCGGGGCGCCGGGCGCCCGGATGTACCGCACCGGCGACCTGGTGCGGCAGCTGCCGGACGGCCGGCTCGCCTACTGCGGCCGGGCCGACGACCAGGTCAAGATCCGCGGCCTGCGGATCGAACCGGGCGAGATCGAGGCCGTCCTCGCCGGGCATCCGGCGGTGGAGCAGGCCCGGGTCGTGGTGCACGAGGACCAGGCCGGCGAGAAGCGGCTCGCCGCCTATCTGGTCGCCGGGGACACGACGGACGGCGACGACGGCAACGCCGACGGGCATGTCGACGAGTGGCAGCAGATCTACGACACGTTCTACGACGCCTCCGACCACGCGGGCTTCGGCTCCGACTTCTCCGGCTGGAACTCCACGTACACCGGTGAGGGCATCCCGGTCGAGCAGATGGCCCGCTGGCGGGAGGCGTTCGTCGCCCGCGTCCTCGGCTTCGCGCCCCGGCGCGTCCTGGAGGTCGGCGTCGGGTCCGGCCTGATCCTGACGCCGCTGGTCGGCCGGGTCGACGAGTACTGGGGCACGGACTACTCGGCGCCCGCGATCGAGGGGCTGCGCGACCGGCTCGCGGGCGAGGCGGACCTCGCCGGGAAGGTGACCCTGCGGGCGCAGGCCGCCGACGTGACCACCGGTCTGCCGTGCGGCCACTTCGACACGATCATCGTCAACTCGGTCGTGCAGTACTTCCCCCACGAGGGATATCTGCGGGACGTGCTGACGAAGCTCCTCGCTCTGCTCGCGCCGGGCGGCCGGCTGCTCGTCGGTGACGTCCGGTGTCTGCCGCTCGTCGACGGCATGTGGACCGGCGTCCGGCTCGGGCAGCTCGGCGCCGACCGCGCTCCGGAGCCCGCGGTGCTGCGCCGCGCGATCGAGCAGGCTGTCACCCTGGAGAAGGAACTCCTGATCGACCCGGGCTTCTTCGGCACCGTCGGCGCGGGCGCGGTCGACGTACGGCTCAAGCGCGGCGCCGACCACAACGAACTGACCGGGCACCGCTACGACGTGGTGCTGCACAAGGACGGCGCCGCCGCGCAGGACCTGTCGGAGGTCCCGCGCGTGCGCTGGGGGCTCGACGCCCGGAGTCCCGAGGACCTGGCCGCGCGGCTGGCCGACGGCACCGCGCTGCGGCTCACCGGAGTACGCAACGCCCGCGTCGCCGGGGAGGTCGCCGCCGCGCGCTCGGTCCGGGCGGACGCGCCGGTGGAGGTCACGCGCGCCGCGCTCGACGGGCCGGGCGACCAGGTCGACCCGGAGGACTGGCACGCGCTGGCCGAGGCGTACGACCGTACGGCCGTGGTCACCTGGTCGGCGGACGGCCCGGACCTGGTCGACGTCCTCTTCCCGGCCGCCGGCGGCTCGCCGGTGCTCGACGGCGTCTATCTGCGCCCCGGGTCCGACGCCGCGGCCCCGTTCACCAACGACCCGATCGCCACCCGCCGGCGCGGGCTGCTCGTCGCCGCCCTGCGCGACTGGGCGAAGGAACGGCTGCCGTCCTCCCTGGTGCCCTCCGCGTTCATGGTGCTCGACGCGCTGCCGCTGACGGCGAGCGGCAAACTGGACCGCCCGGCGCTGCCCGCCCCCGACTTCCGCGCCGACACGTCCGGCCGTGCGCCCCGGGACTCCCGCGAGAAGCTGCTCTGCGAGCTCGCCGCCGAACTGCTCGACCGGGCCTGGGTCGGCATCGACGACAACTTCTTCGACCTCGGCGGCCACTCGCTCCTCGCCACCCGGCTGCTCAACCGGATCCGGGGCGCCTTCGGCGTCCGGCTCGGGCTGGACACGCTGTTCGCCGCGCCCACCGTCGCGGGGCTCGCGGCCGCCATCGCCGAGACCACCGGGCAGGAGGCGTCGGCGATCGTCGCGGCGCCGCGGCCGGACCGCGTGCCGCTGTCCTGGGCCCAGCAGCGCCTGTGGTTCGTCCAGCGGACGGACCCGCTCGGCTGGACCTACAACCTGCCCGTCGTCCTGCGGCTGACCGGCCCGCTGGACCCGGCCGCGCTGACGGCGGCGGTCGGGGACCTGCTGGCGCGGCACGAGTCGCTGCGTACGGTCTTCGACGAGCAGGACGGACAGCCGTACCAGCGGATCCTCGGCCACGTACCGGCGCGGGATCTGGTCCAGGTGCTCGACGTGCCCGCGTCCGACCTGGACCAGGCCGTGCGGACCGTCTGCCGGCAGCCCTTCGACATCACCACCGACGCACCGGTGCGGGTCCGGCTGCTGCGCACCGCGCCGGACCGGCACGTGCTGGTCCTCGTCCTGCACCACATCGCGGGCGACGGCTGGTCGATGCGGCCGCTGGCGCGGGACCTGTCCACCGCGTACGCGGCGCGGGCCGCGGGCGCCGCGCCCACCTGGCAGCCGCTGCCGGTGCAGTACGCCGACTACGCGTTGTGGCAGCGCGGGCTGCTCACTCCGGCGTACCAGGAGCAGCAGAGCGCGTTCTGGCGTGACTATCTGGCGGACCTTCCGGAGGAGCTGGCCCTCCCCTACGACCGGCCCCGGCCCAGCGGCGCCGACCACGACGGCGCGCTGCTCCCGATGGAGATCCCCGCGTCGCTGCACGCCGGTCTGCTGGCGCTGGCCCAGCAGAGCCGGACCACGCTCTTCATGGTGCTGCACGCCGCTCTGGCCGCGCTCTTCAGCCGGCTCGGCGCGGGCACCGACATCCCCCTCGGCACAGTGGTCGCCGGGCGCGGCGACGACAGCCTCGACGACCTCGTCGGCTTCTTCGTCAACGACCTGGTGCTGCGCACCGACACCGCGGGCGACCCGACGTTCCGCGAGCTCCTGGAACGTACCCGGACCGACGACGTGGCCGCCCTCAGCCACCAGGAACTGCCCTTCGACCGGCTCGTCGAGGCGCTCAACCCGGCCCGCTCGCTCAGCCGCCATCCGCTCTTCCAGACCATGCTGGTCCTGCAGAACAACGCGGGCGCCGACTTCGAACTGGCGGGCCTGGACGTCGAGATGGTCCGGTCGACGCCGTCGGCCGCGCAGCTCGACCTCTTCCTGAACCTCACCGACTCCTATCGGCGCGACGGCTCCGCCGACGGCATGATCGGCGAGATCGTGTACCGCACCGGGCTCTTCGACCCGGACACCGTGCGGTCGCTGGCCGACCGGTTCGTCCGCGTCCTGCGGTCCGTCGTCGCCGACCCCGACCAGCGCCTCGGCCGGCTCGACATCCTCGACGGCGACGAGCGCGACACCCTCCTGCGGGGCTGGAACGACACCGTGCGGCCGCTGCCGGACGCGTCGCTCCCGCGGCTGTTCGCCGCGCGCGCCACGGCGGACCCCGACGCGGTCGCGGTCACCGGGTCGGTCACCCTGACGTACGCCGAACTCGACGGGCGCGCCAACCACTTGGCCCACCGTCTGGTCGCGGCGGGCGCCGCCCCCGACCGGCCGGTGGCGCTGCTGCAGCGACGCTCGGCCGACCTGGTGGTGTCCATGCTCGCGGTGCTCAAGGCCGGGGGCTCGTATCTGCCGCTGCCGTCCACCGCGCCCGCGGACCGGCTGCGGCAGATGACCGAACAGGTCGGCGCCACCGTGCTGGTCACCGACCGGGACGACGCCGACGTACCGCCCGACCTGGCGGGGCTGACCGTGCTGGCGCCGACGGACGACACGTCGTCGGAGCCGCCCGGCGCGGACCCGCATCCGGACCAGGCCGCGTACGTGATGTTCACCAGCGGCTCGACCGGCAGACCCAAGGCCGTCGTCCTGACGCACCGGAACGCCGCCGGGTTCGTCCGCGACCGGCTCTGGCGGGCCGACGGCACGGTGCTCATGCACTCCGCCACCGGATTCGACGCGTCGGTGCACGAGATCTGGACGCCGCTGCTGACCGGCGGCCGGGTCGTGGTGGCCCCGGAGGAGAACCTCGACGACGCCGGGCTGGCCCGCGCGGTGGCCGCGTCCGGGGTGGACCGGGTCTGGCTCACCTCCGGCCTGTTCGCGGCGCTCGCCGAGAACCCGGACTGCTTCACGGGCATACGGGAGATCCTCACCGGCGGCGACGTCGTCCCGCCCGCGGCGGTCGCCCGGGTGCTCGACCGTCACCCCGGCCTCACGGTCCGGGCCCTGTACGGTCCGACCGAGACCACCACCTGCTCCAGCCGGTTCTCGATGTCCGGCGACGCGCGGGCCGTCCCCGGCCGGGTGCCGATCGGCTCCCCGATGGACAACACCCGGCTGTACGTGCTCGACGAGCGGCTCCAGCCGGTGCCGGCCGGGGTCCCGGGCGAGCTCTACATCGCCGGGTCGGGGGTGTCACGCGGGTACGCCGGACAGCCGGACCTGACCGCCGAACGGTTCCTCGCCGATCCGTGGGGGCCGGCCGGCGGCCGGATGTACCGCACCGGCGACCTCACCCGGTGGCGCAAGGACGGCACCCTGGACTTCGTCGGGCGGGCCGACAGCCAGGTGAAGATCCGCGGCTTCCGGGTCGAGCCCGCCGAGGTCGAGTCCGCGCTCACGGCCCTGCCGGAGATCGCGCAGGCGTTCGTCACCGCCCACGTGGACCGGGGCGGCGACCGCAGACTGGTCGCCTATCTGGTGCCGGACGGCGCGCCCGGCCAGGACACGACGGATCCGGGCACGACGGGTCCGGACACCACAGATCCGGGCACGACGGATCGGGAGGCCACGGGGCCGGCGGCCACCGGCCCGGACGTCCCCGTTCTGGACGTCGCCGGTGTCCTCGGCCGACTCGCCGCCACACTGCCCGAGTACATGGTGCCCAGCACCTGCGTCGTCCTCGACCGGCTGCCGCTCACCGGCAACGGCAAGATCGACCGACGGGCCCTGCCGGAGCCCGAGTTCGCGGCCGGCACCGGCTACCTGGCACCGCGCACCCCCGCCGAGGAGAACCTCGTCGCGCTCATGGGCGAGCTGCTCGGCAGATCCCGGGTCGGCGTCCACGACAACTTCTTCGACCTCGGCGGTCACTCGCTCCTCGCCACCCGCCTGGTCAACCGGATCCGCACCCATCTGGGGGCGGACCTGAGCGTCGCCGACCTCTTCGAGGCCCCGACGGCGGCGGCCCTCGGCGCCCGGCTCGGCTCCGGTCCCGGCCTCGCTCCCGGGACGGGCCAGCCACGCCCCCCGCTGCTGCCGGCCGTACGGCCCGAGCCGCTGCCCCTGTCCTACGCCCAGGAGCGGCTGTGGTTCGTGTCCCGGTGGAACGGGCTGGGCTGGCCGCTGGTGCTGCGCCTGGACGGGCCGCTGGACACCGGGGCGCTGCGCGCCGCGGTGGGCGACCTCCTGGAGCGGCACGAGACGCTGCGTACCCGCTTCCCCGAGGACGACGGGGTGCCCGGCCAGCAGATCCTCGACGACGTCGACCCGGGCGAGGTATTGCGGGTCGCGGAGGTCGATCCTGCCGACCTGGACCGGGAGTTGACGGCCGCGGCCGGTCACCGGTTCGATCTCACCACCGAACTTCCGCTGCGGCTCCACCTGTTCCGCACCGCCCCGGACCGGCACACGCTGCTGCTGGTGATGCACCACATCGCGGGCGACGGCTGGTCCCTGGCCCCGCTGACCGACGACCTGACCCAGGCTTATGCCGCCCGCCTGCGCGGGGACGCGCCGGTCCGGCGCCCGCTGCCGGTGCAGTACGCCGACTACACGCTGTGGCAGCGCGAGCTGCTCGCGGGACCGGCCGGGGAGGCCCTCTCGACGTACTGGACAACGCAACTCGCAGACCTTCCGACCGAGTTGGCACTCCCCTACGACCGCCCCCGGCCCGACTCCTCCGACCTGCCGGGCGCGCTGCTGCCCGTCACCCTGCCCGCTCCGCTGCACGCCGGCCTGCTGGACCTGGCCCGGGGCACGCACACCACGCTGTTCATGGTGCTGCACGCCGCCCTCGCGACGCTCTACACGCGGCTCGGCGCGGGTACCGACATCCCGCTCGGCACGGCGGTGGCCGGGCGCAGCGACGACAGCCTCGACCACCTGGTCGGCTGCTTCGTCAACAGCCTGGTCCTGCGGACCGACACCACCGGGGATCCGAGCTTCCGCGAACTCCTGGGCCGGGTACGGGACCTGGACCTGGCCGCGTACGCCCGTCAGGAGCTGCCGTTCGACCGGATCGTCGACGCGCTCAACCCGGCCCGCTCGCTCAGCCGGCACCCCCTCTTCCAGACCATGCTCGTGATGCAGAACAACGCCGAGTCCGCGTTCACGCTGTCCGGTGTGGACGTGTCGCCGGCACCCGCGGAGGGCGCGGTCGAGGCGATCCGGGTCGGCCCGGTCGACTTCGACCTCAACCTGAGCTTCGTCGAGCACCATGGGGACGGCCGGGTGCCCGAGGGCATCACTGGTGAAGTGCGGTACCGCACCGACCTGTTCGGCCAGGACACCGTGACCGCGCTGATGGACCGGCTGCTGCGTGTGCTGGACGCGGCCGTCGCCGATCCGGACGCGCCGATCGGGGCCATCGACCTGCTCTCCGCCGCCGAACGGCGGGCCGCGCTGCCGGACTGGAGCGAGGACACCGCGCGGCCGGTCGTCGACGAGGACCTCGCCGTCCTGTTCGCCCGGCAGGCCGCCGCCACCCCGGACGTGATCGCCGCCGTCGAGGGCGACCGGTCGATCAGCTACCGGGACCTCGACCGGCGGGCCAACCATCTGGCGCACGCGCTGGCCGCGGCGGGCTGCGCGCCCGACGATCCGGTGGCGATCCGCCAGCCGCGCGGCATCGACTACCTGGTGACCGTCCTCGCCGTGATCAAGGCGGGCGGCGGCCCCCTTCCGCTGCCCGCGTCCGCGCCGCTCGCCCGGCAGCAGCGGATGGTCGACCACATGCGGGCCAAGCTGCTCGTCACGGCCGAACCGGCCACCGAACTGACCGGGGTCACGGTCGTCGCCCCCTCGCCGGGCGCCGCGGAGCACGGCCCCGCGGTCACCACCCACCCGGACCTCACCGCGTACACGATGTTCACCAGCGGCTCGACCGGTACGCCCAAGGCGGTCAGCGTCCCGCACCGCGCGGTCGCCGAGTTCGTCGCCGACCGCGCCTGGGGACGGCTGCGTCCGGCCGACACGCTGATGCACTCGCCGACGTCGTTCGACCCGTCCACGTTCGAGATCTGGCTGCCCCTGCTGACCGGCGGCCGGGTGGTGATCGCGCCCGAGGGCGACCTGGACACCGAGGTGCTGGCCCGCACCATCGTGGAGGGGAAGGCGACCACCGCGGTCTTCACCTCCGCCCTGTTCAACCTGATGGTGGCCGAGGCCCGGCCGGCGCTGGCCGCGCTGGACCTCGTCTGGATGGCCGGTGACGTGGTGTCGCCCGCGTCGGTCGCCGACCTGGTGACCCACGCGCCACGGACCGCGGTCGCCGCGGCCTGGGGCACCACGGAGACCACGATCATCTCCTCCTGGTACCCGATCGGCACGGCCCCCGCCCGGACGGTGCCGATCGGCCGGGCGATGGACCACACGGGCCTCTATCTGCTCGACGAGCGGCTGCGGCCGGTGCCGCCCGGGGTGCCGGGCGAGGTGTACGTGACCGGGACCGGCCTCGCCCGGGGCTACGCGTACCAGCCGGACGTCACCGCCGTACGGTTCGTGGCCGATCCGTACGGTCCGGCCGGCGGGCGCATGTACCGGACGGGCGACCTCGCCCGGTACCGGCCCGACGGGGTGCTGGAGTTCGAGGGCCGCGTCGACGCGCAGCTGAAGGTCCGCGGGTTCCGGATCGAACCGGCCGAGGTCGAAGCGGCCCTGACCGGTCACCCGGACGTGGCCCACGCGACGGTCACCGCGGACGAGGAGCGGCTGGTCGGCTACCTCGTACCGGCGGACGTGGACGTGGCCGCCGTACGGGCGCACGTCGCCCGGACCCTGCCGGACTACATGGTGCCGAGCCTGTTCGTCACCCTGGACCGGCTGCCGCTGACCGGCAACGGCAAGGTCGACCGGAAGGCGCTGCCGGCGCCCGGACCCGGCGCCTCCGACGCCGCCTATGTGGCGCCCCGGGACGAGCGCGAGACGGCACTGTGCGCGATGTTCGCCGAGATCCTGAAGGCGCCGCGGGTCGGCGTGCACGACAACTTCTTCGACCTCGGCGGCCATTCACTGCTCGCCACCCGACTGCTCAACCGGGTCCGCACCCGGTTCGGCACGCACCTCAACGTGGCCGCGCTCTTCGAGTCCCCGACGGTCGCCGCGCTCGCCGCGCGCCTCGGCGACGGCACGCAGCGCGCCCGGCCGAAGCTCCGCCGGCGTACCGGACCCACCGGATCCACCGGTGTCACCGGCGCTGGCGAAGCCGGCGACGCCCGCTGAGGAAACGACCACCATCCCGCCGCCCGTCCCTTTCGTGCCGGGCGGCGGGGAACCCGAGACGAACGTCGAAATGGATGAGGAGAGCGCGATGTCACGCGTCAGTTCCCCTGAGACCGCAGCCGATCTCGCCGCCGTCGCCGCCCTGCTGGAAATGGCCGACCGCCTGAACATCCTGCCGCTCCTGGAGCGCGGCGAGCCGGTCACCGCGGCCGAGCTGGCCGTGGCCGCCGAGGTGCCGGAGGAGGGCATGAGCGGATTCGTGTCCGCCCTGGTCGCCGCGGCGCTGCTGGTGCCGGCCGGGGTCAAGGACTTCCGGATCGCGGACGACTTCGCCGACCGGATCCACGAGTCGGGCTACCTCACCTGGTCGCTCCGGGCCAACCAGCCGTACCTCCAGAACCCCGCCGCGTTCCTGCGCGACCCGGCCGGCGCCGCCGAGCAGTTCCAGCGCAACGGCCGTGAGGTGGCGGTCAGTTCGCGGTGGATCGGCAGCCAGAGCTTCTACCCGGCCGCCACCGAGACGATCCTGGACGCGCGGCCGAAGCGGATCGCCGACCTCGGCGCCGGCGCCGCCGGTCTGCTGATCGACCTGCTCGGCCGGCTGCCGGAATGCACCGGCGTCGCCCTCGACATGAGCGCCGGCGCCTGCCAGGAGGCGGCCCGCGCGGCGCTGGCGGCGGGCGTCGGCGACCGGCTCGACGTGGTGGAGCGGCCGATCCAGTCCATCGCCGACGACCCCACGCCGGTGGCCGGGGCCGATGTCATCCACGCCGGGTTCGTCTTCCACGACATCGTGAAGGAGGGCGACGTCTTCGACCGGGTGCTGCGTCAGTGCCGGGAGGCGCTGCGGCCGGGCGGCATCATGGCGATCACCGACGCGGTGCCGTTCGCGGCGGCGGAGCGCGAGCGCCGGTTCAGCGCGCTGTTCAGCTACCTGCACGCCGGGTTCATGGACGTGGCGCTGCCTCCGGAGGAGGACTGGCTGGACCGCTTCCGCCAGGCCGGCTTCGACCAGGCCCGCTGCGTACCGCACCGCTTCCCCGGCGGCCGGCTCTTCATCGCCGCCAAGTGACGTACTCCCCGGCCTGAGGTCCGGGAATTCCGGTCCGGGCCCCACGCACGGCCCCACGACCCCCGCGTGTCCCTTCACGGACGCGCGGGGGTCGAGGCCGTCCCGGCATCCGCGGCTCCAGCGGATCCGGGTGTCCTGTCGCCGGTCCGGGCGAGGCCGGCTCGGCCAATCGGCCCGCGCTGTCGGCTTGTCGATCGATACGGTGGGGGCGATCGCCGCTTCCGGGAGGAGAGCCGATGGATCGCGCAGACAGGTACGAGGCTCTGGCGCGTGGTGCGCTGTTCGTCGCCGAGTCGGCCGAGGACGCGTACCGGCTGGGTGCCCTTGACCGCTTCCTCAAGCCATGGATCCGGGACAGGCTTCACTCCCTGGGCGGCCTGCTCGACAGTTGCGACACCCCACGTCAACTGGCCGAGGACACAAGGGCCTTCGCCCGGACCGTCGCCACGTACTCGGAACTGCGGAACCAACGGAATCACGCCGGAGCTCGCCGCGATCTACGACCCTGATCGTCACCGGCGGCGAGCGGCGGATGACGGCCACGGGGACTGACCCGTCCGGCGCCGCACAGGAGAGGGTCCCTGTCCGGGGCCCGGGCGGACGGCCGCCGGCCTGGAGGCCGCCGCGCCGCGTCCACGTGGCCCGCCTGGCGACGGCTGCCCGGCCGCGGTGCCGGCCACGAGGAGCGGGGACCGCTCCGGGACAGCTCTAGACTGGGGAGCCTTTGGCGTACTCGGGACGGGAGAGCAGTGGTGGCGGCAGAAGTGGGCGGCTACGCGGATCCTCCTGTCGAGGTTCTGGCGGAGGCCGCGGCCGCCTTCGGGCTTCTCTCCTCGCCCGCGCGGCTGCACATCGTGTGGGCGCTGGCACGGGGCGAGAGCGATGTGACCGGGCTCGCGAAGCGGGTCGGCGGCGCGCTGCCCGCGGTCAGCCAACACCTCACCAAGCTGAAACTGGCGGGCCTGGTGCGCTCCCGGCGCGAGGGCCGGCGGCAGGTCTATTACGTGGACGATCCCGATGTCGTGGCGGTGGTCCGGATGATGGTCGGGCAGCTCACCGCCCGGGCCGTCGAGACCCCGGCGCTCACCCGGCGCCGCGGCTTCGGTGTCTGAGGCGGCGGCCCCGGACCCGCGGGTCTGGAATTCCGGCGGAGAGCCGGCGCCGGCGGACACGGCGGAGCCGGTCGCGCTGACGGCGCTGCAGCTGCTGCGGCACCTCGACAGCGGGCCTCGCGGTCTGACGGACACGGAGGCCGAGCGGCGACTGGCCCGACACGGACAGAACGTACTGCCCGCCGCGCGGCCGGTTTCCTTGTACCGGCGGGTTCTGCACAGCCTGCGCGACCCTTTCACCGCCGTTCTGCTCTGCCTCGGCCTGGTGTCGGTGGTCGTCGCCGCTTGGGGCACCGGGAGCGTGATCCTCTCGCTGGTCGCGGTCAGCTGCCTCCTGCGCTCGTCCGGCGAGCACCGGGCCGATCGCGCCATGGCCGCGCTGCGCGAGTCGGTGGTCAGCACGGCGACCGTGCTGCGTCGCCCCGATCACGACGGACCGGTGACCGGGCCCCGCGAGATTCCGGCCGCGGAGCTGGTACCCGGTGACATCGTCCGCCTGGGGCCCGGGGACCTGGTGCCCGCCGACGTACGGCTGCTGCGCGCCAGCGGTCTGCGCGTCCACGAGGCGGCGCTCACCGGCGAGTCGGCACCGGTGGCCAAGTCCCCTCTCGACGCCCCCGACGGCACGGACATCGGGCCTTTCGCCCGGCCGCACGTGTGCTTCATGGGCAGCAGCGTCGCGTACGGCAGCGCGACCGGCGTGGTCGTCGCCACCGGCGCCCGTACGCGCCTCGCCGCCGCCCACCGGACGACCCGGCGGCGCCGCGACAGCGCCTTCGACCAGGCGGTGCACGGCATCTCCTGGACTCTGATCCGGTTCATGCTGATCACCCCGCCGCTCGTACTCATGGCCGGCGCCACGTTGCACGGGCGCGGGCTGGAGACGCTTCCCTTCGCGGTCGCGGTCGCGGTCGGGCTGACCCCCGAGATGCTGCCCGTGGTCGTGACGACCGTACTGGCCCGGGGCGCCGCCCGGCTCGCCCGCACCCACAAGGTGATCGTCAAACGCCTGCCCGCGCTCCACGACCTCGGCGCCGTCGACGTCCTCTGCCTGGACAAGACCGGCACCCTCACCCAGGACCGGCCCGTCGTCGCGCGAGCCGTGGACGCGGAGGGCCGAGACGACCCCGCCGTACTGCGCTGGGCCGGCGTCAACGCGTGGTGGACGCTGCAGCTCGCCGAACTGCCGACCCCCGACGCCCTCGACGAGGCGATCCTCGACGCCACCGGCGAGGAGGAACCTCTCGGCTGGGACGGCGTGGCCGCGCTGCCCTACGACCCGGTACGCCGCCTGGCCACCGCCGTCGTACGCGGCCCCGGCCGCCTCGGCACCCACACCCTCGTCGCCAAGGGTGCCGTGGAGAACGTCCTCGAACGCTGCGCGCTGGACGATGCCGAACGCGAGCGCCTGCTGGCCATGGCCGCGCGCGAAGCGGACACCGGGGCCCGGCTGCTCGCCGTGGCCCTCGCCGAGCGCCCCGCCCGCCGACGCGCCTACACACCAGCCGACGAACGCGGACTCGCCTTCCTCGGGTTCGTCGTCCTGCGCGACGCCCTCGCTCCCACCGCCGCCGAAGCCCTCGGCAGCCTCGCCGAGCACGGCGTCGCCGTCCGCATCCTCACCGGCGACCACCCGGGCACCGCCGCCCACACCTGCCGGGAGCTCGGCCTCGCGCCAGGCCGGGTGCTCACCGCCACGGACATCGACCGCCTCGACGACGACGCACTCGCCGAGGCCGCCCGGAGCACCACCGTCTTCGCGCGCTGTGCCCCCGAGCACAAGGCCCGCGTCGTCGGAGCGCTCCGGGCCGGCGGGCACGTGACCGGATTCCTCGGCGACGGCGCCAACGACGTGCCCGCGCTGCTCGCGGCCGATGTCGGCATCTGTCCGAAGGGCGCGGTCGACGTCGTACGGGAGACCGCCGACGTGGTCCTCGCCGAGAAGGATCTCGCGGCGGTCGACCACGCGATCACCGCCGGCCGGTTCAGCAGCGCCGGCATCGCCACGTACCTGCGCATCACTCTGTCGTCGAACCTCGGCAACGTCATCGCCATGCTCGCCGCGGCGCTCCTGCTGCCCTTCCTGCCGATGCTCCCCGCCCAGGTCCTGGTGCAGAACCTGTGCTTCGACGCCGCACAGCTCGCCTTCGCCTTCGACCGCCCCGCCTCCGGCGCGCTCCGGCGCCCGGCACGACTGCGGCCACGCGGATTCCTGCGGTCCCTCACCGGTTTCGGACTGCTCAACGCCACCGCCGACGTGGCCACGTTCGCCGTGCTGCTCCTCACCACGAGGTCGGCCACCGACGCCCAGGACGTCTTCCACGCCGGCTGGTTCACCGAGAACCTGCTCACCCAGGCCCTGGTGATGATCGTGCTGTCCGGCATCCGGTCGGCCGGGGCGGGGCGTGCCTCCAGCCCGGTGCGGTGCGCGGCCGGCGCTCTCGCCGCCATCGGCGTCCTGCTGCCCCTGTCCCCGCTCGGTCCGATGCTCGCCATGGCCCCCCTGCCCCCGCTGTTCTACCTGCTCCTCGCCGCCGTCCTCGCGGTGTACACGGTGGCTCTCAGGGTGGAGAAGCTCCGCTTCGACAGGCGACACGCTTAAGCACTGCCGCGAGTAGCACGACTGCGGGGCCTGTCACGCGGGGCAGCCTGGGGGCGCCCCGTGCGTGCGTGCGCACTCACCGACGGATATACAGTTGCGCAATGTAGCAAGTGTGCCGGGTCGGCTCCGGAGGGGCGGACCGCATCGAGGGAAGGGTGATCACGTGTTCCACAACGCACTGCAGCCATGGCATTTGCTGGTCGTGGCGATCGCGTTCATCGTACTGTTCGGGTCAAAGCGGCTCCCCGACGCCGCCAGGTCGCTGGGCAAGTCGCTGCGCATCCTCAAGAGCGAGACGCGAGCGATGCGGGACGACGGCGCGCGGGAGGCGCCGGCGACCGGCCCGGCACCCGGACCCGCCACGGAAGGGCACCCGCCCGTGCGGTGACCCGGGCCGGCGAACCCGGGCCGCCCGCCACCCCGTCATGTCGCGTCGGGGTCGAAGGACGGCGTCGGCCGCACGGCCGGGCCCTTGGTCAGGTCCACCCCAGCGGCCGGAGCAGCGGCCTCCGCCGGCACCTCGGCCGAGGTGCCGGCCGCTTCGCGCACCATGTCGGCGATCCGGGTCGGCTCCGGGCGCGGATCCAGAGCGTCGCGGAGTTCCGTGAGGCCGAAGAGGTCACCCTCGCCATCCAAGATGTGCTTGCGAACGAGCGCCTTCGGATGCAGGTCCTCGAACTCGAAGTCCTCGAACTCCGGGCCGAGTTCCGCGCGAATCCCCTGCTTGGCGCCGTCCGAGAACTCCCGCACCTCGCGCAGGAATCCCGTCACGTTCTGGATCACCTCGGGCAGCTTGTCGGGCCCGAAGAGCAGAACGGCGACGACTCCCAGCGTGAGGATCTCCAACACGCCTACATCACTGAACACCGGATCGTCCTCTCCTTCACGTGCGCCCGTCGCCGACACGCGAGCGCCTGGCCCGCCGCCGACGCGGCCGCCCCCCCCCATTACCGTCTTCGTTGGCTCCGCAATGGGGCTCCCGGCCTCCGGGCCCGGCATGACTTCCCCCCCTTGTTAACCATGATCCGGGGGGTGGTGTCACCGGACACGGAGGCACTGACTGACCGCTGATTAGGGGCTTGACCACCGACTTTCCGCAGGTCGGGAGGCTCTTCGTAATAAGGCGAACACCACGCCACCGCTGTGACCCCGGCCGGGAAGAAGGTGTTCGACAAACGGCTACCCAACACCGAGCCCAAACTCCGCGAGCTCTTCGCGAAGTTGCAGGCCAAGCACGGCACCGTGCTGGTGGTCGTCGACCAGCCGGCCTCGATCGGAGCCCTGCCGCTGGCGGTGGCGAGGGACATGGGCTGCCCGGTGGCCTACCTGCCCGGATTAACGATGCGGCGGATCGCCGACCTCTATCCCGGCGAGGCCAAGACCGACGCGAAAGACGCGTTCATCATCGCGGATGCCGCCCGCGCGATGCCCCACACGCTGCGGTCCATAGACCTCGAAGACGAGACGATCGCCGAGCTGGAGATGATCGTCGGGTTCGACGACGACCTGGCCGGCGAAGCGACCCGGGTCGCGAACCGGCTCCACGGCCTGCTCACGCAGATCCATCCGTCGCTCGAGCGGGTGCTCGGGCCGCGGTTGCAACACCCGGCAGTTCTGACCCTGCTGGAACGGTTCGGGTCACCGGCCCAGATCCGCAAAGCCGGCCGACGCCGACTGGTCACGCTGCTGCGGCCGAAAGCCCCGCGGATGGCCGAGCGACTGGTCGAGGACATCTTCACCGCGCTGGACGAACTGACCGTGGTGGTGCCAGGCACCGAGGCGGCCGCGCTGATCGTCCCAAGCCTTGCCGGCTCCCTCACCGCCGTCCTCGACCAGCGGAAACTGCTGGCCGGGCGGATCGAGGAACTGCTGGAGTCCCACCCTCTTTCCAAGGTCCTGATCTCGATGCCGGGAGTCGGCATCAGGACCGGAGCCAGGATCCTCATCGACGTCGGCGACGGCAGCAACTTCCCCTCCGCCGCCCACCTCGCCGCCTACGCGGGTCTCGCCCCAGCGACCCGCAACTCAGGCTCATCGATCCGCGGCGAACAGCCCTCCCGGAGGGGAAACAAGCAGCTCAAACGGGCCTTCTTCCTCTCCGCGTTCGCCGCCTTGGCCGACCCGGCATCCCGGGCCTACTACGACAAGAAGATCAGCCAGGGCAAACACCACACGCAGGCTCTGCTCTGCCTCGCCAGACGGCGGGCCGATGTCCTCTTCGCGATGCTCCGTGACGGCACCTTCTACGAGTCCCGGCCCGCGGCCGCGGTCACATGACCAGCGGCTCAGCCAGAAGGACGACCCGATCGGCCTCGACATCGAAGCCGAGTACCGGATGGCCGTAGTCGCCCTCCGGATCCATCAGGACCGGCTTGCCCAAGCGTCGCCCGATCTCCCGGAGGAAACCGCAGAACACATCAAGTCGCTCCTGGCCCTGCAACTCCCGCAGGTCAACGTCGAAGTCGATGACCTCGTCGTCAAGGAAACGAAAGATCGCCAGCACGTCGGAAGCCAGCCAGACCCGCAGGTCCGCGCACTCAGCGTCCGCCGGGCGGGACAGCGCGGTCTCCGCACGGGGCACCGGCAGCACCGTCTCACCTTCGGAGTACTGGAACTTCCAGCCTTTCTCCACGACAAGATCGAGGACCGCCTGCCAGTCCTCCACCGAGGCATCCGGGACACGCACGTCCGGCAACGACCCCATCAAGTCCGGGTCGAAGAAGGAACTCACGTCATCCCACAGCAGATCAGCCACCCCGCCATGCTGCCTGGCTCACCGACCCAACGCACCCCCGTTTCGCTTGACCAAAGACATAGGGGCACCCCCCCTCACACTTTAGAGATTGCGCAAGTATGCATTCATGGGGCCCTGAAGACGCTACGCCGAATGGCGCGAAGAAGATCACCTCCCCGGCATCCCTCGACGAAGCGTTCAGCGAGGGAAGGAAGAGTTCACGCTGATGGATCTTCAAGGCTGTGGGCTCTGCCCATCTCGGCGATGAAGGCCGCCGGTTCACTGTCGTAGCCTCGGATCGCCGGGTACATGCACCACCGACCGGTGGAGTCCCGTACGAACTCCGCGATCGTCGCGGCCGTCGCTCCGGCGACCCGCCCGAAGTCGTCCTTCAGCAGCTCCGTGTACTTCTCGATCACCAGCACGCCGGCATTCCGGATGTCGCCGAAGGTGCGCGGGCCGCCGTCCTGGTGAATGGCCACACCGACGACGACCCTGCCATAGGCGGATGACAGCCGGTCGAACTCCAGGGTCATCACCTCGACGAACCCGAAGCCCTGCCCGGTCGTGCTGTGCCGGGGCATGGTGATGGTGCCGTCCGGGGAGCGGCTGTCGTAGTGGACGACGTACGCCGGCCGGCCGTACCGGTCGGCGTCCGAGTAGGTCGCCGCGACGATGTCCAGGTGGCGCGGGGGCTCCCTCCATGAGCTGGGATCCCACTTGAGCCTTACCTCGATCTTCCCGAGTCCCTCTCCGGCACCGCTCATCGGATGTCCCCTCCCCACGCCGGACCAGAATGGAGTCGAACCGGCCCCGTGGCGATCAAATGGTGTCCGCGAACCGCACTTTGATGCTTCTTCGGCTGCTTCCGTCGAGCTCGGGTCCACCCTTTCGCGGTGGCAGGTGGTGGCGCTCGGCGGTACGCCATGAACCTCGGCGAGTCCCCGGTAGTCCACTACGTCCCGCCGGCGACCAGAAGGATGATCCGCTCGGCGTCGAAGACCGCCCATCGGGCTTCCGGGAGACCCGAGAGCCGCAGCCGGCACAGAGTGAGGCCGTCCGGGTCGGTCCACCATCCGGTGATCACACCCGGCCAGGGGCATCCTGTCCGGTCGTACACGGCCACCTGCCGGTACGCGGCCGGCGCCTCCTCCTCGGGTGGCGGTGCGCACCCCCGCGCCAGTTCTCCGAGCAGTCGCTCCACGGTGGTCGTGTCGCCCACGGTTCCCGCCCTCCCCCCGACAGCATCACTATTTCATTATTGCGCAACTGTTGAGGTAATTCACCGTGGGAGGGTGCCGCAATGCGCGCACCGGCCTGGGGCCCACCCAGGCGGTGCGCACGTCGAACCGGTTACGCGGGGGGCTCCCCCGACGGTTCCTTGGGCGCCCAGAACATCAGCAGGAACTCGACCGGCACGACGGCGTTCTCCTCGTCGTCCGGCCGGTTGAACTCGTCCATCAGCGCGGTCAGGCGGGACCGGAACTCGGTGGCCCGCTCCGGGGACAGCCGGCGGTCCAGCGCCACCACCATCGGGCCGAGCGGATCCGGCTTGTCCGCGGCCCCCGCCCCGGCTCCCGACTCCTCGGCCCCGGCTTCGGGTTCCGGCTGGAAGCGGCCGCTGATGACGTCCCGTACGAGCCGGTCTCGGAAGTCGTTCAGCGTCGCGGCGAACGCGTCGGCCAGGTCGCCCGCGTTACCGGGCGCGGCCAGCAGATCGCGGCTCAGCCGCAGGGCGAACTGCGCCACCTGGTACTGGCTTTCCTGGATGCCGGAGACCATCCGGGTCTGCGCCACCTTGATCAGGCCCGCCGACTCGAGCACCTTGATGTGCCGGTAGAGCCGGGTGGGCGGCTGGTCGAGGAGCCGGGCGATGTCCTTGACCCGGTGCGCGGCCTGCACGTCGCTCATCATCGCCCGGAGGATCGCCAGCCTCAGCGGGTCGGACAGGGCCTTCAGCGTCTCCACGTCGTCCACCTCCCGGACGATCACCCTCGCGTCGGCATCGTCAGCCATGGACCCCACTCCGTTTCCTCGTAGCGAACCATTCATTCACATGCTAGCGTTCACGCATGAGTGAACGCTTACGTCAGAGTGATAGCGAAGCTCCCGCCCCGCCCGTGCCTCTGCGCCGCAACCGGCGATTCCAGACGCTGTGGATCGGCGCCGCCGCGGCCAACCTCGGCCTCGAGACCGTGGAGGTCGCCTATCCCCTGCTGATCATGGCCCTGACCGGGTCGCCGGCGCTGGCCGGTCTGTTCGGCTTCACCCAGATCGGCACCGCCCTCCTGGTCGGACTTCCGGCCGGCGTGGTGGTCGACCGGTGGGACCGCCGCCGCATCCTGCTGATCTCCGAGGCGGTCCGCGCGCTCACTCTGGCGTTCATCGTCCTCGGTCTGATGGCCGGCCGGGCGAACTTCGGCCTTCTGATCGCGGCCGCCGTCGTCCTGGGTACGGGTACGGCCTTCGGCGCGCCGGCCCGCATGCTGCTGATCCGCGCCGTCGTACCGGACGAGCAACTGACCGCGGCGCTCAGCCAGGACGAGGCACGCAGCGGAGCCGCCGCCCTGGCCGGACCTCCGCTGGGCGGCGCGCTGTTCCTGGTCTCCCGGGCGTTCCCGTTCCTCGCGGCGATCGCCGGCTTCGTGATCTCGTTCCTGTGCGCCCTGGTGATCCGGGTGCCGGAGGCCGCCAGGCCCGCCGAGCCGGCGGACGACGCGGCGGCGGGCGGCGGGAAGAAGAGCGCGCTCGGGCCGCTCACCACCGCCTTCTCCGGAGTGCGCGAACTGGTCGGCGACCGGCTGCTGCGCTCCGCGCTCGCCCTGGTCAGCATCTTCTACTTCAGCATCACCGCCGCGATCCTCATGGTGATGGTGACCCTGCGCGACCAGCACCACTCCCCCCGCGCGATCGGTCTGGCCCTCACCGGCACGGCCGTCGGCATGCTCGCCGGCTCGGTGCTCGTGCCCCGCCTCAACCGGCTGCTCAGCCCCGGCGCGCTGCTGCTCGCCGCGTCCACCCTGACCACCGTCGCGGTGGCCCTGCTCGCGCTGCCGCTCGGACCGGTCTGGGTCTTCGCGATGCTCACCCTGGCGGCCCTCGGGCTGCCCGCGCTGAAGATCCTCGTCGACATCATGATCTTCCGGCAGACCCCGGACCACCGGCGGGGCCGCGCCATCGCCGCGACCATCACCCTCATCGGCGCCGGATCGCCGCTCGGCTCCCTGGCCGGCGGTCTGGCCCTGCAGTTCCTCGGCGTCACCGGGGCCATCGTGCTGATCGCGGGCGTCCAGGCCGTGATCACCGCCGCCGGACTCGCGAACCGGCACGTCCGGTCCGCCCGCTGGCCCGCCTGAGCACCTGAGCACCTGAGCACCTGAGCACCTGAGCACCTGAGCACCTGAGCCTCAAACCCCCCTGGCTCCTCGTCACCTCCCGCCCCCCAATGCCCCCTCTCGCCTCCTCGCCTCCTCGCCTCCTCACGAAAGCGAGCTCCGTCATGCTCAAACAGCCCATCTTCATCGTCGGCCACCCCCGTTCCGGCACCAGCCTGGTCCGCAGTCTGATCGAACGCAGCGAGCACGTCTGGAGCATCGGCCGCGAGGGCAAGCCGATCTGGGAACGCGACAGCCTGCACCCGGGCCGGCGCGGCTGGCACTCCAACGCCCTGGACGCCTCCGACGCGACCCCCGAGGTGGCGGCCCGGCTGAACGCGGACCTGCTCGCCGCCGCGCGCAAGCCCGGCGCGGAGTGGTCCGTCGCCGACAAGCTCGACTTCCTCGACTTCCTCAGCGCCCAGGGCCTGCGCCCGCACTACTACGACGTCCCGCTCAAGGCTCTTCAGGAGCGCTTCCCCGGCGATCTGCCGGAGGGGCCGCCCACCACCCGCGACGGCGGCGAACTCGACGAGATCACCCCGTTCTGCTTCCCGTCGCGCGGCGAACGCCCCACGGAGGCCGAACTCGCCTCCGGCATACGGCTGGTGGAGAAGAGCATCCAGTCCTGTTTCCGGATCCCGTTCCTGCGGGCCCTCTACCCGGACGCGAAGTTCGTGTTCGTCGTGCGCGATCCGCGCACCAGCATCGGCTCCCTGATGGACGCCTGGCTCAACCCGCGGATGTTCTTCTCCTACCAAGTGCCGGTGCCGCTGCGCATCCAGGGCTACTCGGACGTGTTCCCGTGGGGCAAGGAGTGGTGGAACCTCAGCCTGCCGCCCGGCTGGCAGGACTGGGTGGACCTGCGCCTCGCCGAGGTCTGCGCGCGCAACTGGCTGACCCACAACCGGGCCGTCCTGGACGCCGCCCGCGAGCTCGCCCCCACCGGCGACTCCGTGCTCGTACGCTACGAGGACGTGCAGGCCGACCCGGTGTCCACGATGGAGGCCGTGGCCGAGGCGGTGGACCTGCCCTTCTCCGACGCCTGGGGCCGCCGTGACCTCCCGGTCGTGATGACCCAGACCACCCCCGACCCGGACAAGTGGCTCCGTCACGCGTCCGAGATCCGCCCCGCCCTGCCGCTCGTCCGCGAACTCGCCGAGGAAGCCGGCTATGTCGGCCTCTGAACCGTCCGGCACCCCGACCGCTCCGGCCACCCCAGCCACCCCAGCCACGCCGACCCCGCCGACCCCGCCCACCATGAAGGCCATCCAGGTCGGCCGGCCCGGCGGACCCGACGTCCTCGAACTCGTCGACCTGCCCCGCCCGTCGCCGGGCCCGGGCGAGGCGCTGGTGCGGCTCGCCGCCGCCGGCGTCAACTACATCGACGTCTATCTCCGGTCCGGCCAGTACCCGAACGAGCTGCCGTTCGTCCCCGGCCAGGAGGGCGCCGGGACCGTCGTCGAGATCGGGCCCGGGGTGCGCGAGGTCGCCGTCGGCGACACGGTCGCCTGGGCGAACCTGCCCGGGGCATACGCGGAATACGCGATGCTGCGCGCCGACCGGCTGGTGCCGGTGCCGGACGGGCTGGCCCCCGACCTGGCGGCGGCCGCCCTGCTGCAGGGCATGACCGCGCACTACCTGTGCCACGACACGTATCCGGTGCGAACCGGCGACACCGTCGTCGTGCACGCCGCCGCGGGCGGTGTCGGCATGCTGCTGACCCAGCTCGTACGGCTGCGCGGCGGCACGGTGATCGGCACCGCGTCGACCGCGGCCAAGGCGGCGGCCGCGCGGGCAGCCGGCGCGGCCGAGGTCGTCGACTACCGGCCGGGCGCGCTCCTGGAGGCCGTACGGCGGCACACCGGCGGCCTCGGCGCCGCCGCGGTGTTCGACGGCATCGGCGGTCCCACGTTCGACGAGAGCCTGGCCTCTCTCCGCCCGCGCGGAGTCCTGGCGGTCTACGGGCAGTCGGGCGGCGCGGTGCCGCCGTTCGACCTGCAACGCCTCAACGCCGGCGGGTCCTTGTACGTCACCCGCCCGAACCTGGCCCATCACGTCCAGGACCGGGCGGAGTTGCTGCGCCGCGGCACCGCCGTGCTGCGGCTGGTCCGCGACGGGCACCTCGGCGTCCGCGTCGGGCAGCGTTTCCCGCTGTCCGGCGCGGCGGACGCGCACACGGCTCTCGAAGCCCGGGCCACGATCGCCAAGACCCTGCTCACCTGCGACTGAACCACGGCTCCGGGCCCGGAGAGAGAACGGTTTCACCTGGGCCCGGATACAGCCATTCGACGAGCGTGCCCCCGCCGCGCGGATCCCCGACACGGGAAAAGCCCGTGAGGCTTGGGCCGGAGCGCGATCCAGGGCGGGCTCTCGGCGCCGTTGTCGCGGAGGGATCACACCGCTGTCACACAGCGGTCACACAGTCATCATGGCCCCGTCGAACACGCGGACCCCGACGTGACCAAAAACCACACGTCCCAACTCCGCTTGCCACAACCGACGTTGATCAACCCGAGCCGGCCCTCACATACTGCGCTGACCAGCAGCGGGCGTTCTCGTACCCCGGCTGGAACCAACCACTCCGCCTCATCCCACTCTCCTGGGGGAGTCTTGCGCGCACATGTGAAGAGAACACGCGCCTTCACCATCGCAGCGGCCACATCGGTGGCCCTGACCGCGGGAATGACCAGTCCCGCGACGGCCATCGTGACCACCACGACGGCCTCCTCACCCGGCACTCCGAACATCGCCCGCGTCGGCGGCGAGCAGCGGATCCCGCTCGTCACCGGCGACACGGTGACGGTCGACGCCAAGGGCCGGATCGTACGCTTCGAGCCCGCCAAGGGCCGCGAGCGCGTCCCCGTCCAGGTGCAGCGCACCAAGGACAGCACCCTGGTGATACCCGCCGACGCGCAGCGCCTGCTGGCCACGGGCCGGCTGGACCAGCGGCTGTTCGACGTCAAGGCGCTGGCCGAGCCGCGGCTCCGCAAGAGCCACGGCGCCGGCCTCAAGCTGATCGTGCAGTACGAAGGAGGTGCCGCCAACGCACGCGCCGACGTGCGCGCGGCCGGTGACACCCAGGTGCGGCGCACCTTCCCGACGATCAACGCCGACGCCATCCGTACGTCCCCCGACGACACGGCCCGGGTGTGGGACGCGCTGACCGACCAGCAGAAGCCCGGTATACGGGTCGCCTCCGCCGGCATCCGCAAGGTCTGGCTGGACGGGGTACGCGAGGCGAGCCTGGACCGCAGCACCTCGCAGATCGGCGCCGACAAGGCGTGGGAGTCCGGGTACGACGGCACGGGCGTCAAGATCGCCGTCCTCGACACCGGCGTCGACAAGACCCACGACGACCTCAAGACCCAGGTCGTCGCCGAGAAGAACTTCTCCCGGTCCCCCGATGCCGTGGACCGGGTCGGACACGGCACCCACGTCGCGTCGATCGCCGCCGGCACCGGCGCCAAGTCCGGCGGCACGTACAAGGGCGTCGCCCCCGGCGCCAAGGTGATCAGCGGGAAGGTCCTCGACGACGAGGGCTTCGGAAGCGACTCCGACATCATCGCCGGCATGGAGTGGGCCGCGGCCGAAGGGGCCGACGTGGTCAACCTCAGCCTCGGCAGCCCCGACGGCCCCGATGTCGACCCGCTGGAGGAGACGGTCGACAGACTGACCGCCGAGAAGGGCGTCCTGTTCGCCGTCGCGGCGGGCAACGACGGCCGGTTCGGCGCGTCGAGCCTGAGCTCACCGGGCTCCGCGGACGCCGCGCTGACAGTCGGCGCCGTCGACAAGGACGACGTCCTGGCCTCCTTCTCCGGCAGCGGCCCGCGCGCCGGTGACGGGGCCGTCAAGCCGGACGTGACCGCGCCCGGCGTCGACATCGCCGCGGCCGCCGCCCCCGGCAGCCTCATCGACACGGATCCCGACACCCCGCACCCGGCACCGGGGTACCTGCAGATCGACGGCACCTCCATGGCGACCCCGCACGTCGCGGGCGCCGCCGCGCTCCTGAAGCAGAAGAACCCCGGCTGGAAGTCCGCCGAGCTCAAGGGCGCGCTGTCCGGATCGGCCACGCCCGGCACCGCCACCGTCTTCCAGCAGGGCACGGGCCGGGTCCAGGTCGACAAGGCACTCGGCCAGAGCGTCGTCGCCGAGCAGGTGTCGCAGAACTTCGGCACGGCCAGCTGGCCGCACGCCGACGACAAGCCCGTCACCCGCAAGGTCACCTACCGCAACCTGGGGACCACGGCGGTCACCCTCGACCTGTCGATGTCCGTCGTCGATCCGGCGGGCAAGCCGGCCCCGGCGGGGTTCTTCACGCTCGGCGCCTCGAAGGTGACCGTGCCCGCCGGCGGCACGGCCGGGGTCGACCTCGTCGCCGACACCCGGATCGGTGACACCGACGGCGCCTTCGCGGGCTACGTCACCGCCACCGGCGGGGGCCAGAGTGTCCGTACCACCGTGGTGGCCGTCCGGGAGGTGGAGTCCTACGACCTCACGCTCAGGACCATCGACCGTGACGGCACCGACGCCGAGTACTTCTACAACTTCCTGGTCGGCGTCAAAGGCCTGGCGGCGGGCTTCAGCGCCCGTGTCGACTTCGCACCGGGCAGCCACACGATCCGGGTCCCCAAGGGCTCGTACGCGCTCGACACGGGCGTCTACCAGGACCCCTCGGACCTGACCGCGGGCACGGACTGGATCGCCCAGCCGGAGCTGGAGATCTCCGGGGACACCACCGTCACCCCGGACGCGCGCACCGCCAAGCCGGTGGACATCACCGTGCCCGGCGTGGAGAAGGCGGCCTCCGCCGAGTTGTCCTACATGCACTCCGAGACCGACGCCGGCGGCGTCGGCAGCGGCTGGTACCTGTCGGGCCTCACCGGATTCCGTACCGCCCACGTGGGACCGGCCATCACCGACGGCTCGCTCACCCAGTTCTGGTCCGCGTACTTCCTCAAGGACGCCACCACCCAGTACGCGGTGGCCTTCGGCGGCCCGACGAACACGCTCGGGACCGGCTACACCCGGCAGGTGAAGGCGAACGAGCTGGCCACGCTCAAGGTCGGACTCGGTGCCTCCGTCGCCGGGAAGTCGGCGGGAGTGTCCATGATCCCCGTGATGCCGGACGGCGCCGCCGGCGAAGGCTTCTGGCCGACGCAGACGGCACCGGGCGTCCGTACCGTCCACGTCTCCACCGCCGACGGGGTGAAGTGGAACACGGCGGTCGCGCAGCTCGGTGAGCCCGACCAGTGGGGCCTCCCCGCGATCGAGGGAAACCAGTCCATGGCCCAGCCGAAGCGCTACGAGGCCGGCCGGACGTACCAGGAGACCTTCAACACCGGCGTCATCGGCCCGGTCCTGAGCAAGGACACGGGTGTCTTCCGTACCGCTCCCCACACGAAGTCGGGCCGGGAGCTGATCGTCGGCGCTCTGCCGCTGCTCGGCGACGGCGCGGGCCACCAAGGCGACGGCCCGTACACCTCGGCCACCACGACGCTGTACCGCGACGGCGTCAAGGTCGCCGAGAACGACGACCCGCTGCGCGGCGCGAAGCCCTTCACGGTCGACAGCGCCGACGCCGCGTACCGGCTGACGACCTCCGTCGAGCGTCCGGCGACCGTCGCCGCGACCTCCACCCGGATCGACACCAGCTTCTCGTTCCGTTCGAAGCAGGTCGCGGAGACCACCGCGCTGCCGGTGTCCATGGTCGGCTTCGCGCCGCCGGTCGACCTCTCCTCGCGCGCCCCGGCGGGCCTCCCGGTCGTGGTCCCGGTGACCGTGCAGGGTTCGGCCGCCGGCTCCAACCTCAAGTCGCTCGCCGTGTCGGTGAGTTACGACGGCGGGAAGACCTGGAAGGCCACCCCGGTCCTGAACGGCACGATCCTCGTGAAGAGCCCGGCGAAGGACGCCGGTATCGCGCTCTCCGCCGAGGTCACGGACAAGCAGGGCAACGCGTCGAAGGTGACCATCCAGAACGCGTGGCTCGGCAAGTGATGTCACGCTGACGACCGGGCTCCGCGTCCTCCACCTCGCGGTGCCGGAAACCACGGACTGACCTCGAACAGGGGCGCCTGCCCCGGGCTTCGGCCCGGGGCAGGCGCCCTCTTCGTGTCCGGTGCCTCAGATCGAGTTCAGCGCCACCGTCGGGTGGACCCGCGAGGCACGGATCGCCGGGTAGAGGCCGGCGGTCACACCGATCAGCAGCGTGGCGCCGAGGCCCCCGGCCAGCGACCACGGCGGGACCACCGCCGTCCAGCCCTGGACCCGCGCGAAGCCGTACGTCGCCGCCGCGCCGAGCAGCGCGCCCGTCGCCCCGCCCAGTGCCGAGAGCAGCAGCGACTCGGTCAGGAACTGGAGCCGGATCGCGCCCCGGGTCGCGCCCAGCGAGCGGCGCAGACCGATCTCCTGACGGCGTTCCAGGACGGAGACGACCATGGTGTTGGCGACTCCCACCCCGCCGACCAGCAGCGCCACCGCGCCCAGGCCGAGCATCAGGGTCGTCAGGCCCTCGTCGGTGGCGGCCTTGGCGGCCAGCGCGTCCGAGGGCCGGGAGATCTTGATGGCCGCCTCGTCGCCGGGGCTGATGCTGCGGGCCAGGACCGCCCGGACGTCCATGACCGAGTCGTCCGTGGAGCGCTCGAAGACGGTGGTGGGATGGCCGTCGAAGCCGAAGTAGCGTTCGGCGGCCGGGAATCCGACCATGGCCACCCGGTCGAGGCCGGGGGCCAGTTCGATGGGATCGAGGATGCCGACGACGGCCACGCGGGTGTCGTTCATCATGATCGTCTCCCCGGGGCCGGTGATGCCGAGGCGCCGGGCCGCCACCGCGCCGAGCACCGTCGTCGGGAGGCGTTCGCCGGCCGGGGTCAGCCACCCGCCCACGGCGACCTCGCCGCCGAGCGCGGCCAGCAGGTCGCCGCGGACGGCCTGAGCGGTGACGCCCGCGGTGCGCTCCTCGGGGACCACGTCGCTGCGGCGGATCCGGGCGTCGATGTCGGCACTCGCCGTGGCGCGCTGCACCGGGCCGATGCGCTCGACCATCGCGACCGCGTTCTTGGGGAGCTTGACCGGCCGCCCGGTGGGGTCCTTGCCCGCCTCGGCGGTGAGGAGGTTGGTGCCGAGGCGGTCGAGCCGCGCCATGAGATCCGCGCGGCTCGACTCGGACAGCCCGACGACGGCCACCATGGTCGCGATGCCGAGGGCGATGCCGAGCGCCGAGAGCACCACCCGCGCCCGCCGCGCGCGCAGACCGACCGCGCCGACGCGCAGGATGTCGCGGGAGGAGAGACGGGCGGGCCTGAGGTCGTGCGTCATGGGCCGGCCTCCTCGGCCGCCGCGTCGACGCCCGCACCGGCCGGGCCGTCCGAGCGGCTGCCCGAGCGCGTGTCCGAGACGATCGCGCCGTCCTTGAAGCGGACCCGGCGCGGCAGCGCGTCGGCGATCTCGTTGTCGTGGGTGATCACGCAGACAGTGGTGCCGGACGCGTGCAGCTCGCGCAGCAGCTCCATGACGATCGCGCCGGAAGCGGTGTCCAGGGCCCCGGTCGGCTCGTCGGCGAGCAGCAGCCGGGGCGTGCCCACCAGGGCGCGGGCGATGGCCACGCGCTGCTTCTCGCCGCCGGACAGCTCGTTCGGCGTGTGCGAGCCGCGGTGGTCGAGACGCACCCGGGCGAGCGCTTCCCGCGCCCGGGCCCGCCGCTGCCTCAGCGGAACGCCCGTGTACAGCAGCCCGTCGGCGACGTTGTCGACCGCGTCCCGTCCCGCAGCCAGGTGGAAGTGCTGGAAGACGAAGCCGATGTGGCGGGCGCGCAGCGCGGAGAGCCGGGAGTCGGAGAGCGCGGACACGTCGTAGCCGGCGATCCGGACGGTGCCGGTGGTGGGCTTGTCGAGCGTGCCCATGATGTGGAGCATGGTGGACTTGCCGGAGCCGGACGGGCCGACGACGGCGAGGAGTTCGCCCTCCTCGACGATGAGGTTCACCTCGCGCAGGGCGTGGACGCCGCCGGGGTACGCCTTGCCCGCTCCCCGCAACTCGATGACGGGTACGGGGGCGGGGACGGGGACGACGTCGGGGTGCCGGGGGGATGTTCGGGCGAGGTGTCGGGTGGGATGTCCGGTCGGAGTCATGAGGCCGCCATCCCGACCTTCAGGCCCGGGCGGAGATCCGGTCCGGAGACCTCGATCCGCCCGTCGGCGGTCATGCCCGTCTCCACCCGCACCATCCTCGACGTGGTGCCCTCGACGACCTGGAGGCCGTACCCGCCCCGCTCGCCGCGCAGCGCGACGACCGCCTCGACGGGGACCGCGAGGACTCCCTTGCGGGCCTCGCTGACGAACTTCACGCTCGACGGCGCCTTGGAGTCCTCGCCGGACGCCGCGCCCGCCCCGCCGTCCAGGACGACCTCGACGGTGATGCCGTCCCGGGCCGCGCCGCCGCCCCCGTCCTCGGCGGCCTCGGGGCGCACCGTCCCGGCGACGTGGCCGGCCACGGTCTTCCCGCTCGGCAGGGTGACCTCGACCTTGGTGCCCCGCGAGGTGAGCGCGCCGTCGGTCTGTTCCAGTTCCGCCCGGACGACGGGCTTGGTGGAGGCGACCGTGAGCACCGCGCCGTCCGGGCCGACCTGGTCGGCGAGGGCCGCGTCGGCGGAGACCACCTTGACCGGCCCGGGCTGGAAGACGATGTCGCCCCGGCCGACCCGGCCGGTGGGCTCGCGGTTCAGGTCCTTCTGCCAGCGCTTGACGGCGGCCGCGGTGTCCGAGTCGTACCGGACGTCGACGTACAGCCCCGCCCCGTATCCCAAGTCGCGTAGATTGCGCTCCAGTTGGAGAACGTCGCTGCCCCGGTCGCCGGGCTTCATCCCGCGGAACATCGGCACCGGCCCGTAGAGGAGGGAGACGGGCTTGTCGTTCAGTTCGTACAGGGCCTGCCCGCGTGTCAGCGTCTTCCCTTCGGGGGCGGCGACCGTGACGGTGCCTTCGACGGCGGACTTGACGGGGCGGCGCTGGGCGAAGTCGAGCCGGCCGTCGACGGTCTTGGACTGGACGAGGTCGGCGCGTTCGACGGTCGCGGTGGCGGGCGGCAGCTCGCCGGCCTTCCCAAAGGAGTCCGGATCGGCGCCACCGCCGAGGAAGTAGAACCCCCCGGCGACGGCGGCGACGGTCATCGCGCCGAGCGCGACGAGTACGGTGCGACGTTTCACTGCATGCCCGCCACGCTGTCGATGAGCTTCGACCGGCAGGCCTTCTGGGCCTTCTTGTACGCCGGCGACGCGGAGTCGAGGGCCGGGTTCGCCGGGTTCGGGTCGCCGCCCGGCTGGGCGATGCCGCCGCTCATGGTGGGGTTGGTGAACCGGGAGACGCCGTTGTCGCGCATGCACTTCGCGTGGGCGAGCATCGACTCGTACCCCTTCTGCTCGTCGCGCCGGGGCTCGGCGGCCAGCGCGTCGCGCAGCTCGGAGCCGCAGGCCTGCTTCCGCCCGCCCTTGTACGCCTCGTTCTGGCCGGGCTTGGAGGCGATCTCCTCGACCTTCTCCCAGTCGAGATAGCCGCTGAGCTTGGGGTCGGGGAAGTCCTTGAAGCCGCCCTTGCCGCGCATGCACTGGACGTACTTCATCTGGGCGTCGTAGAACTCGCCCTTCGAGGTGTCCGCGCCCGCACCCGCGCCCGTGCCGCCGTCCTTGTCCGTGCCCTTGTCCGCGGCGCCCGGCGCTGCCGGCACGTCGGCGATCTCCGAGCTCTCCTTCGCTCCCTCGGTGCTGTCGGCTCCGCCGCCGCAGGCGGCGGACAGGGCGAGAACGGGTACGGCGACGAGCGCGGCGAAGCGCAGCCGGGCGGCGGCGGTCACGGGGGTGGGTGTGGTGGTCCTGGGTACGTCGGTGATGTTCATGGGCAGCACGTTCGCCGCCTGGCGTGATGGCGGGTCCATGACCATGTGATGGGACGGTAACAATGCCCCCGACCTGCGGATCCGTCCCCCGGTCGCCCTAGCCGGACGGTGTGTGGGCGTGCCCATAATCGGGCCATGGCGCATGTGCTGCTCATCGAGGACGACGTGTCCGTACGGGACGGAATGGAGCTGGTGCTGCGCCGGCACGGTTACGGGGTGGACACCGCGGCCACCGGCGAGGAGGCCCTCGCCCTGCTCGCCGGGGAACACGGCGCCCGGGTCGAACTCGCCGTGCTGGACCTGATGCTGCCCGGCATGGACGGCTTCGAGGTGTGCCGCCGCATCCGCGCCCGCTCGGCGACCCTGCCGGTCATCATGCTGACCGCGCGCGGCGACGACGCGGACATCGTGACCGGCCTGGAGGCGGGCGCGGACGACTATGTCGTCAAGCCCGTCACCGCGCCCGTCCTGAAGGCGCGCATCCGGGCCGCGCTGCGACGCGCGGAACCGTCCGCACGGCAGGAACCGGACACGGACCTCGCCGGCCTGGTGATCGACCGTGCCGGACTCACCGTGACCAGGAACGGCGTCCCCGTCCCGCTGCCGCCCACCGAACTGCGGCTGCTGCTGGAGCTGTCGGCCTCCCCGGGCCGGGTGCTGAGCCGGGAGCAGCTCCTCGAATCCGTCTGGGACCACGGCTTCCTGGGCGACTCCCGGCTGGTGGACGCGGCGGTCGGCCGGCTGCGGGCCAAGATCGAGCATGTCCCGTCGAAGCCCCGGTTCATCCAGACGGTGCGGGGCTTCGGCTACCGCTTCGGGCCGCTGTGAAGCGTACGCGCGAGAACAGGGATCGACCACGCGGACGTCCGCGGCGGTTCGTCGGCGGGCTGCGCACCCGGCTGGTCGTCACCTTCGTCCTGGTCGCGCTCGTCAGCGCGGTGACCGCGACCACCCTCGCCTACCGGGAGGCCCGCACGGCCGTCCTGCGGCGTACCCAGGACACCGCCGTCCACGATCTGCGGGAGCGGACCACGGCCGTCGCCGCCGACTTCGACCTGCCGCCCGACCAGCGGTCCCTGGCCCGGTTCGCGGCGCAGGTCTCGGACGGCCTCGGCGCCCGGATCGTGGTCGCCCGCTACCGGGACCTCGCCGCGACCTCCGACCGGTACGCCGACACCTCGGGCCGGATCACCGCCGAGCTGCGCGCCGCCGTCAGGACCGGGGACGACGCGCGGTTCCAGCGGGTGACGTGGCGGAGCGAGCCCTATCTGGTCGTCGGCATGCCCGTGACGTACGCCGACGGGGACCGCCGCACCTCGGGCCTGGAGGTCTACGCGATCACCGACCTGCGGGCCGAACGCGACGACACCGCCGCCCTGTTGGCCTCCGTGCGGGCCGGCACCGTGCCGGTGGTGCTGCTCGCCGCCGTCCTCGCGCTGCTGGCCGCCGGGACGGTGCTGCGTCCGGTACGGAAGCTGGGCCGGGCCACCCGGGCACTCGCGGGCGGCCATCTCGGCAGCCGGGTCGCCGTCCGGGGGCACGACGAACTCGCCGATCTGGCCCGGACGTTCAACGAGACCGCCGACGCGCTCCAGGCGTCCGACGCCGAACTGCGCGAGCAGGAGGCCAAGGCGCGCCGCTTCGTGGCGGACGTGTCGCACGAACTGCGCACGCCGCTGGCGGCGATGACGATGGTGGCGACCGTACTGGAGGAGGACGCCGACCAGTTGCCGCCGGACGCCGCGCGGGCGGCCCGCACCGTCGGCGCGGAGACGGCGCGCCTGGCCCGCCTGGTCGAGGATCTGATGGAGATCTCCCGCTTCGACGCCAAAGCGGTCCGGCTCAACGCGGCCGAGACGGATCTCGCCGGCACGGTCCGGGCGTCGCTGGCGCTGCGCGGCTGGACGGATCGGGTCGAGGCGCACCTCCCGGAGGGGCTGCGGGCGGTGGTCGACCGACGCCGGATCGACGTGATCGTCGCGAACCTGGTGGGCAACGCGCTGCGCCACGGAGCCCCGCCCGTCGTCGTGACGCTCGCGGCGGACGGGGCGTGGGTGACGCTGGAGGTCGCCGACCACGGCCCGGGGCTGCCGCCGGAGGCCCGGGAGCGGGTCTTCGACCGCTTCTACAAGGCGGACGCGGCGCGCACCCGCGGCGCGGCCGACGCCGGCGGGCAGGGCAGCGGCCTCGGTACGGCGATCGCGCTGGAGAACGCGCGGCTGCACGGGGGCACGATCGATGTCGCCGGTGCGGCCGAGGGGGCCGAAGGGGCGGGCCGGGGGGCCGTGTTCACGCTGCGGCTGCCCCTGCGCCGTGCGGACGAGGAAGACGAAGGAGAGGCGGCGGAGTGAAGGTGCGGCACACGGGCACGGTCGCGGTGGCGGTCGCCGTGCTCGGGACGGCGCTGGCGGCCTGCGGGGTCCAGCCGACCGGGGTGGTCGGCGCGGGCGAGCCCGCGTCCGGGCTGACGCGCGGCATACGGCTGTATTACGCGTCCCCCTCCGGACTGCGCGGGGTGCCCGTCCTCGACCGGAAGGTCGAGAGTCTCGACGGGGTCCTGAAGCTGCTCGGCCAGGAGCCTCCACCCGCCGAACAGCGCGACGGACTCACCTCGCTCGTCGAGCTCGGCGGCTACTCGGCGACCGGGAAGGGCACCCGGGTGACCGTCCGCGTCGAGGGGCCGTACAGAGAGGCGACGCCCGCCCAGGGCACGGGGCAGCTGGTGTGCACGCTGGCGCGGGCCCAGTCCGTATTCGACCCGAAGGTCCGGGCCGACGACGTCGAGGTCACCCTGCGGCCGTCCGAGGGCGACCCGCTGGGCCCCTACCGGTGCGCGGAGTTCCGGGGCGGGTGAGTGGTCCGTAGGTCCGCGCGTCCGTACGACGCCGGCGCGGGATCAAGGCCACGGTCCCCGAACGCACCGACCGGTTCGGGCCGCGCGGGCAGCCTCGCCGATTCCCGTGACGAGCCCCCGGACGCACACGATTCGGTCAATGATCCCCCAGGCGGACGTCGTAGTAGCGCTCGCCCGCGACCAGGACAGAGGTGACGTGGACCGGAAGCCCTTGCGCGGTGCGGGGCACCTCTTGGCTGGTCTGCCGGGTGAAGCCGAGGGAGACACCGGGAACGAAGGGGTACCCGGGCTCGGACGTGTCGACGGTTCGGCCGCGCGCGGCCGCCCGCCGGAAGAGCTCCTCGGCGGGCGTGGCGAAGACGTCGTCGCCGTCGAGCAGGACCCGCACGTCGCTCTCCCGCCCCTCGCCCGGCCACCACAGCTCGACCGCGGTGACCGACGTACCCGGCTCCTCCAGCAGGATGTCGACGCGCACGGTGCCGCAGGAGGTGCGGATCGTCTTCTCGTCGTCGTCCTGCTCGACCTCGCGGGGCCCCACTGGGACACCGCCGTGACCGCTTCGTCGAGGGACATGCCCAGCCGTACGGGGCCGGCGCCGCGAGGCGGGTCCAGCACGATGTCCACAGATCTCCTTCGCGCTCCGCACTCCGATGACCGTACGGACACCCTTAGTACTGCAACCGCATCTGGGGTGTGTGGCCTCGGCGTTTGTAGTGGGAGCGTCGGGCTCGGGCCTGGCTGCGTCTGCGGAAGCGTGACCAGTG
>NZ_JBEYHT010000038.1:0-76312 GCF_040635425.1 Streptomyces laurentii
CCCGTTGATGTCAGAAGCCCCCCGGGATGATCCCGGGGGGCTTCTGACCTGTGTGCACTCGGCAGGATTCGAACCTGCAACCTTCTGATCCGTAGTCAGATGCTCTATCCGTTAAGCTACGAGTGCTTGTTTTCAGTTCTTGTCTCCGCTCCCCGGTCTTTCGACCCGCTCGCGGCGACAGGAAGAACATTACATGACTGCCGCCGCCATGTGAAATCCATTGGCAACACCCCACCTGACCTGCGGAAACGTGAATCGCGCGGGCCGCGCCCAGGCGGCGCGGAAGGGGAAGCGGAAGGGCCTCAGGGGGCGGAAACGGCCGGAAAGAGACCGGGGTCACAGAAGCGCAAGAGGGCGTGGCGGGTTTCGGCCGGGGCGAGGTCGCGGGGGCACAGAGGGCTGGGGCGGACAGGGCCGAAAACGGCTGAAGCCCCGGCCTTGGAGGCCGGGGCTTCAGTCTTCGGGCGGAGGCGGAGGGATTTGAACCCTCGATGGGCTTTAAGACCCAAACCGCATTAGCAGTGCGGCGCCATAGACCGGACTAGGCGACGCCTCCCCACACCCCGCGCGCAGGCGAGCGGTGTGTGCAGATGATGACACAGAAGAGCGGCGTGTCACCAATCGCTTATCACCGTACTAGGCCGCGGGCACCCAGAGCAAAGCCCCCGCGCCCCCCGCGTGCCCCGCTCGGCGCACCCCGGTTGCGCAACGGAGCGGGGCCGGGAGCGTTAGTCAGGGCAGAACGCCCCGATGCTCCGGGCGCCGCCGCGGACGACCCGCCCCGGCGTGGCCCGCGGGTTCCGGGGCACCCCAGCACGTCCCGACGGGAGTCCCCATGCTGCGTCGTCCCCGCACTCGTCGTCGTACGCGTACTTCTCGGAGTACCCCGCGTACCTCGCTCCGCGCCGCCACCGCGGCCGCCGTCCTCCTCGCCGCCGCGGCCCTCGCCCCCGCCGCCACCGCGACCGCCGCGGTGCTCGGACCGCTGCCGCCGCTGCCGCTGCTGTCGGCGCCCGCGCCCGACACGCTGACGGTGCGGGTCGAGCGCAGCGGCTCCCGGGAGGCCGACGGCGAGTTCCGGCTGGAGTGCGGCGCCGCGCCCGGCGGGACGCATCCGGCGGCGAAGAGCGCCTGCAAGCGCCTGGAGCAGCTCGCGCGGGCGGACGAGAACCCGTTCGCGCCGGTGCCGGACGGGCAGATGTGCACCCAGCTGTACGGCGGGCCGGCCACCGCGCGCGTCACCGGAACGTGGCAGGGCCGGCGCGTCGACGCCCGCTTCTCCCGCGCCAACGGATGCGAGACGGACCGCTGGGACAACCTCCGCCCCGTCCTCCCCCGTGTCCGCGGCTGAAGCCCCCTCATGTCCGTGCCCCGGCCAGGGCAGAGCCCCCGGCCGACGCCGCCTCCCTTAGAATCCCTCCGTGACACACCGCGGCCCCTTGGGCAAGATGGGGCCCGCCGGCCACTAGGCACCAGCGCAAGCGCAAGAGCTGCAGGGCACCTGCAGTGGGTTCAGGGAGGAAGCGTCTCGTGAGCAGCAGGCCATCCCGAGGCGCTGCTCGCCTCGCCGCCATACTCGACGCGCTCCCCGACGGTCTCGTGCTCGTCAACTGCAACGGCACGATCGTCAACGCCAACACGATCGCGCTCGGCATGTTCGAGACCCCCGGCACCGCGCTCGTCGGGCGCGGTCTGCTCGATCTGCTGCCGGAGTTCGACTCGCGGCTGATCCCGGGTTCGATGCGCCGTCCGGCGGCCACCGACGAGCGGGGCCGCACCCGTCCGGCCCGGATGATCGCCCGTCGCACCGACGGGAGCGAGTTCCCCGTCGAGGTGACCAGCGCGAACCTGGAGGACGGCCGCGAGGCATATGCCTCGCAGAGCAACAGCGGCAGTGGCAGTGGCGGCTACACCGGCGACGAACTCCTCATGCTCGTCGTACGGGATCTCACCGGCACCGTCGACACCGAGGCCGAACTGGCCCGTTCCCAGCGCCAGACCGAGATGATCCTGCGCGCCGCGTCCGAGGGCGTCGTCGGTACGGACACCGACGGCCGCGTCGTCCTCGTCAACCCCGCCTTCGCGCAGATCCTCGGCTACCGGGCCACCGAACTCGGCGGCGCCGAGCTGCACGACCTGATCCTTCCCAAGCGCGCCGACGGCGAGCCCTTCCCGTACGCCGAGTCGCCGCTCGCCGACACCCTCCGCTCCGGCCGCAAGCACCGGGTCCGCGGCCAGGTGCTGTGGGCGAAGAACGGCGACCGGGTGCCGGTCGACCTGACCACCGCGCCGGTACGGGACGGGGACCAGCTCGTCGGCGCCGTCATGACCTTCACCGACCGCCGGCCGCACGAGCAGCTGCTCGAGGAGCACGCCACCGAACTCGCCGACCGCGCCGAGCGGCACGCCACCGAGCTGGAGCAGCAGCGGGAGCGGTACGCGGAGCTCGCCGCCCGGCACGAGCAGCTGACCGCCGTCCTGGCCGACTCGCTGCGCGGGCCCCTGGACGAGCTGCGCGCCGAACTCGGCACCCTCGCCGCCGACGACGCCGGCCAGCTGTGGCCCGAGGCCAACCAGGTGCTGCACCATCTGGCCGCCGGCTACACCCGGATGACCACCCTCGTCGACAACGTCCTCGGCTACCAGCGCCTCGACGCGGGCGCGGAGGAGCTGGACAAGAGCGTGACGCTGCTCGGCGGCATCGTCACGGGCGGCATCGACGGGGCCGTGGAGCTGATCGGGCCGGGCCGGGCGCAGTTCGCCGTGCACGCGCCGCCGATCGAGGCCGAGGTCGACGCGGTACGGCTCACCACCGCGCTCGCGCATCTCGTCGCGGACGTGGCCGGGGTCGACGCGACCGGCAAGAGCAAGGACAAGGCGGCGCACGGCGACTCGACGATCGTGGTCGCGGCGGCGCAGCGCGGTGACGTCGTACGGATCGAGGTGCGCGGCCCGTACCGGGGCGGCGACCCGGTCCACCAGCCGGTGGTACGCGGGATCGTCGCGGCGCACGGCGGTGTGGTGCAGACGCACGAGGTGCCCGGGACGGCCGGCGGCGCGTACGTCGTGGAGGTGCCGCTCGGCGCCGGGCGCGGGACCGTCACGCCGGAGGCCGAGGACGAGGCCGAGTCCGAGACCGAGGCGGACACCGACGCCGACGCCGGCGCCACGGCCGAAGCCCCGTCCGAGGCCGCCCCCGAGCCCAAGGCCGCTCCCGAGCCCGAGGCCGGACACACGACGGAGAACAAGCCCGAGGCGGAGAAGCCCGCCGAGGCCATCGTGCTGCCCGCGCAGGCCGACGCCGCCGCGGGAAGCGGCCGGCGACGGGCCCGCCGGGCGTCCACGGACGCGTTCCTGGAGAGCCCGCTGGCCACCGAGGACGCCGCCGCCCCGGTGCCCCGGCCGACCGGCCGCCGCCGGGGCCGGCACGACGACACCCCGCCCGCCGGTACGCCCAGCGAGCTGATCCCCGCCCAGGCCGGGCCCGCGGGCGCCGGTCCCGGTACGGGCACGGGCACGGGCACGGGTACAGGTACGAACACGGGTGCCGTGACGAGCGGGGGCAACGGCGAGCAGGGCGGGACCGGCCGCCGCCGGGGCCGCCCCGCCGAGAGCGCGGTCGTACCCGCCGCCGAGGCCGTGCCGGCGCGGCCCGCGCTCGGCGCCGTACCGCCGCAGGGTGTTCCGGCCGGTGCCGCCGCGCCCGCTCTGACCCCGGCCCTGGCTCCCGTACCCGCGCAGGCCCCCGCGCCCTCCGCCCTGCCCGCGCTGCCCGCCCTGCCCGCCGTCGCGTCGCCCGAGGCCCCGCAGCAGGGACAGCAGGGACAGCAGGGGCAGCAGGGGCAGCAACCGACCGGGCGGCGCCGCCGGGCTCTCGCCGCCGCGCAGGAGCGGGCCGCGGCCGCCGAGGCGGGACCGCGGACCCCATTCGCGCTGGGGCCGGCCGACGCCGACCGCGGGGCGGAGCACGAGACCGGGCACGAAGCCGTACGGGCGCTGCCGGAGGACGCGCACACGCCGCCGCAGCCGCACCCGCTGCCCGCCCCGCTCAGCACCAACGTGGGCGCGGCGACCGCGACCGGCACCGGCTCCGTACCGCTGCCGCCCGAGGTCCCGGTGCCCCACGACGCGTCACAGGGCCGGGCCATCAGCGTGCGGACCCTCGGGCAGGGCGTCCCGGTCGCCGCGGCGACCGCACCCGCCGCCGCGGCTCCCGCCGCCTCCGGCCGTCGCCGCAAGCTCGGCAACCCGGCCGAGGAGAACCGTCCGGCCGCCGCCGCGCTCCCGCCGTCCCAGCCGCAGCCGACATCCCCGCCGCAAGCGCAGGCCCAGACGCAGGCCCAGCCCCTGCCGGTGCCCGCGCCGGCGGGCGCCCCGATGCCCCAGCCCGTACCGGCGGCCGTCGGTGCCACCGCCGCCGCCCCGGCGGCCGCGCCGATGCCCGTGTCGAAGCTGGGCACGCCCCCGTCCCCCGAAGGCCGCGCCTATGCCATAGAGGCGCCCGCCGAGGGCTCGGCGGAGGGTCCGGAGCCGCTGGACGGCCCGGGCGGTGCCGTGGAGGTGGCGAACCAGCCGCTGCCGCAGCCCGTCGACGACGAACTCCCCCCGGAGCCGCTGGACAACCCGCGCCGGCTGCTCGTCTGGCCCGCGCCGGACGTGGCCACCCAGCAGGCGCTGAGCGACCGCGGCTACCGTCCCGTGATCGTGCACTCCCGCGAGGAGGTCGACGCGCAGATCGCCGCCTTCCCGGCCGCGCTCTTCGTCGACCCGCTGACCGGGCCCATCACCCGCACCGCGCTCCAGTCGCTGCGGCAGGCCGCGGTCGCCGCCGAGGTGCCCGTGCTGCTCGCGGCCGGGCTCGGGCAGGCCACGCGGGAGGCGGCGTACGGCGCCGATCCGGCCGTCCTGCTGAAGGCGCTGGCGCCCCGGGACAGCGAGCAGCACCCGTCGCGGGTGCTGCTCATCGAGGAGAACGAGGACATCGCGCGGGCGCTGGCGGCGACGCTGGAGCGGCGCGGGATGCAGGTCGCACGGGCCGCGGCCGACACCGAGGCGGTCGCGCTGGCCCAGGACCTGCGGCCGAACCTGGTGGTGATGGACCTGATGCAGGTGCGCCGCCGCCGGGCCGGAATCATCGACTGGCTGCGCGCGAACGGGCAGTTGAACCGCACCCCGCTGGTCGTCTACACGTCGGCCGGGGTGGAGGAGTCGGAGCTCGCGAGGCTCGCCTCGGGCGAGACGGTCCTGTTCCTCGCCGAGCGGTCGACCAGTACCGAGGTGCAGGCCCGGATCGTCGACCTGCTCGCGAAGATCGGCACCAACTGACCCTGAGGGAGGGCCGGTCGGTGCCGATCGACGGGAGAACTCCTACAGCTGGGTGACGTCCAGGTCGCCGTCCGCGTACTGCTTGCGGATCACCTTCTTGTCGAACTTCCCGACGGTCGTCTTCGGGACGGTCGGCACGATGGCCCAGCGCTCGGGAAGCTGCCACTTCGCGATGCCGCCCTCGGCGAGGAGGAACGCCCGCAGCTCCGTGTAGTCCGCGCTCGCGCCCTCCTTGAGGACGACGGTGGCGAGCGGCCGCTCGCCCCACTTCTCGTCCGGGACGGCGACGACGGCGGCCTCGGCGACGGCCGGGTGGGCCATCAGGGCGTTCTCCAGGTCGATGCTGGAGATCCACTCGCCGCCGGACTTGATGACGTCCTTCACCCGGTCGGTGAGGGTGAGGAAGCCGTCGGGGCTGATGATGCCGACGTCGCCGGTCTTCAGCCAGCCGTCCGCGCTGAACTTGTCGTCCGGCCGGAAGGGTTCACCGTCGACGCCGCCGTAGTACGCGGCCGCGATCCAGTTGCCGCGCACCTCCAGCTCGCCCGCCGACTCGCCGTCCCAGGGCAGGATCTCGCCGCCGGGGCCGACAAGCCGGCCCTCGACGCTTGCCGGGAACCGGCCCTGCGTGACGCGGTACGGCCACTCCTCCTCGGCGGTGAGACCGGCCGGCGGGTGGGCCACGGTGCCGAGCGGGGAGGTCTCGGTCATGCCCCAGGCGTGGATGAGCCGGACGCCCAGCTTGTCGTACGCCTCCATGAGGGAGGGCGGACAGGCGGCGCCGCCGATGGTGACCCGGGCCATCGAGGTCAGGTCACGGGGGCGGGCCAGGACCTCGGCGAGCAGGCCCTGCCAGATGGTGGGGACGGCGGCGGCGTGGGTCGGCCGCACCTTCTCGATCATGTCGGCGAGCGGCGCCGGCTGGAGGAACCGGTCCGGCATCAGCATGTTGATGCCGGTCATGAAGGCGGCGTGCGGCAGCCCCCAGGAGAGCACGTGGAACTGGGGGACGACCACGAGCGAGGTGTCCTTGTCGTTCAGGCCCATCGACTCCGTCATGTTGACCTGCATGGAGTGCAGGTAGATGGAGCGGTGGGAGTAGACGACGCCCTTGGGATCGCCGGTGGTGCCGGAGGTGTAGCACATGGCGGCGGCGCCGCGCTCGTCGAGCTCGGGCCAGTCGTAGCGGGTGGGGCGGCCGGCGATGAGCTCCTCGTAGTCCCAGACGCGCGCCGTCGCGCCGTCGAGGAGGGAACGGTCGCCGGGGCCGGTGACGACGACGTGCTCAACCGTCGGCAGGTGCGGCAGGAGCGGCGCGAGGAGCGGCAGCAGCGAGCCGTTGACGAGGACGACCCGGTCGGCGGCGTGGTTGACGATCCAGGTCAGCTGCTCGGCGGGCAGCCGCAGGTTGAGGGTGTGGACGACCGATCCCATGGCGGGGATCGCGAAGTACGCCTCGACGTGCTCGGCGTTGTTCCACATCAGGGTCGCCAGAGCGCTTCCGGGCTCGGCCCCCAACTCGTCATGCAGCGCGTGGGCGAGCTGAGCGGCGCGGTCGCCGATCTCGGCGAAGGTACGGCGCTGCGGCTCCGGCTCGCCGGTCCAGGTGGTCACGGTCGACGTGGCATGAACCCGTCGGCCGTGCTCGAGGATCCTGCTGACGGTGAGCGGCACGTCCTGCATGGTGCTGTACACGGGGATTCCTCCCGAGAATGCTACGCGGCGGTAGTGAAGGTGGGGGTGTGCTGATTCTGCGACGTACCACGCGGTATGTCACTACCTGGGAGCATCCAATTCGCCAGTGATCACTGGCGTAACTGAGGGTAACGCTTGTCGGGATGACCTGCCCCTACGCCGAAAGTGGCGGAAGACGAGGTGACGGACTAGGCTTCCGGGCCCCGTTTCAGGGCTTCGGCTCAGGGCTTCGGCTCAGGGCTTCGGCTCAGGGCTTCGGCTCAGGGCTTCGGTTCGAGCTCTGGGCCGGGTTCCGGGTCAGGACCCGGCCCCGGATGCCGAGCGCCGGGCCGGCGGGTCACGCCGCCGGGGACAGCTCCGGGTCGTCGCGGAGCTTGCCGAGCGCCCGCGAGACCGCGCTCTTGACGGTGCCGACCGAGACGCCGAGCACCTCGGCGGTCTGCGCCTCGCTCAGATCCTCGTAGTACCTGAGGACGACCATCGCCCGCTGCCGCTCGGGGAGCTTCATCACCGCGCGCCACATCGCGTCGTGCAGCACCTGCCGCTCCGCCGGGTCCGGCTCGCGGGAGCCGGGGGGCTCCGGCAGCTCGTCGCACGCGTACTCGTCGACCCGGCGCTTGCGCCACTGCGAGGTACGGGTGTTGAGCAGCGCGCGCCGGACGTAGCCGTCCAGGGCGCGGTGGTCCTCGATGCGCTCCCAGGCCACGAAGGTCTTGGCCAGCGCCGTCTGGAGCAGGTCCTCGGCGTCCGACGGGTTCGCGGTCAGCGAGCGCGCGGTGCGCAGGAGGACGGGGCCCCGGGCGCGTACGTACGAGGAGAAGGACGGGTACGCGGCCGGGCGGGCCGGCCCCTGACGCGGGACGCGGGTGACGCCCGTGACGCCCGTGACGCCGCTGACAGCGGCGCCGGCGGCGGCGGGCAGGTCGGGCACGACGGACAGCGTGCCAGAGCGGCCGGCGCGGCGGCCGGCGAGCGACGAGGCACCGGCACAGACAGGGCCGGAGGGTGGCGGAGTCATGACTCCACGTTAAGAGCGGGGGGCTGTGGCGGGGATCGGTCCCAGGTCCCGACCCGTAGTCCCTCTCAGGTTGTAGGGGTGGGGACCGCCACACCTCCTGAGGGTGGAGCCGGTGGGGTGGCGGGTCAGGGTCGGACCCGGAGACGGGTCAGGGGCGTACGGAGCCGGTACGGGTCGGGGGCGGGTCCGGTACGGGGGCCGGCGGCCGGATCCCAGGGGGCCGCGCCGGGGCACCTCAGGGTCGTCTCCGGGCCGTCTCAGGGCCGGAGGCGGCCGCCTCGGGGGCCGTCGGACCCGTTCCCTCAGGTGTCCGTGCCCAGGATCAGCCCGGACGTCGGGACCCCGGTGCCCGCCGTGACGAGGGCGCGGTCCGCGTCCGGGACCTGGTTCACGGAGGTGCCGCGCAGCTGCCGGACGGCCTCCGCGATGCCGTTCATACCGTGGAGGTACGCCTCCCCCAGCTGACCCCCGTGGGTGTTCAGGGGCAGCGCGTCCGCCGCGACGAAGCCGGCGCCCTCGCCCGGCCCGCAGAAGCCGAACTCCTCCAGCTGCATCAGCACGTACGGGGTGAAGTGGTCGTAGAGGATCGCGACGTCGATGTCGCCGGGCGCCAGCCCCGAGGTCCGCCACAGCCGCCGGGCCACCACCCCCATCTCGGGCAGCCCGGTCAGCGCGTCCCGGTAGAAGCCGGTCATCGCCTCCTGGCCGCGCGCCGCGCCCTGGGCGGCGGACACGACCACGGCGGGCGGGCGGCGCAGGTCGCGGGCGCGTTCGGTGGAGGTGACGACGAGAGCCTGGCCGCCGTCGGTCTCCTGGCAGCAGTCGAGCAGCCGCAGCGGCTCGGCGATCCAGCGGGAGGCGGCGTGGTCCGCGAGGGTGATCGGCCGGCCGAAGAAGTACGCGGCGGGGTTGGTGGCCGCGTGGCGGCGGTCGGTGACCGCGACGTGGCCGAAGGCGTCCGGCGAGAGCCCGTACGTGTGGAGGTAGCGCTGGGCGGTCATGGCGACCCAGGAAGCCGGGGTGAGCAGACCGAACGGCAGCGGCCAGCCGAGCGCCGCGCCCTCCGCCGACGGCTCGCGGTGCTGCACGCCGGAGCCGAAGCGGCGGCCGGAGCGTTCGTTGAACGCCCGGTAGCAGACGACGACTTCGGCGACCCCGGCGGCGACGGCGAGGGCCGCCTGCTGGACGGTCGCGCACGCGGCGCCGCCGCCGTAGTGGACCCGGGAGAAGAAGGACAGTTCGCCGATGCCGGCCGCCTGGGCGACGGTGATCTCCGGGCTGGTGTCCATCGTGAAGGTGACCAGGCCGTCGACGTCGCCGGGGACGAGCCCGGCGTCGTCGAGCGCCGCGTGCACGGCCTCCACGGCCAGGGTCAGCTCGCTGCGGCCGGAGTCCTTGGAGAACTCGGTGGCGCCGATGCCGGCGATGGCGGCGCGCCCGCCGAGCCCGTCCGCGCGGGCGGTCAGCGGGCTCACCGGGACGCCTCCCGCGGAGCGCCGTCGGGTACGTCGGCCGGCCCGTCGCCGGGTGCGCCGGTGGGCCCGTCCCCGGGGACGTCCACCGTCACCGTCCCCGTCACGTGGTGGCCGAGCCCGTTGGCGCCGACCACCCGGACCCGTACCGTCGCGCCGTCGACCTCCGTCACCGTGCCGGTCAACGTCATCGTGTCCCCGGGGTAGTTGGGGGCGCCGAGCCGGATGGAGACGGCGCGCAGGACGGCGCGCGGACCGAACCGGTCGGTGATGTAGCGGCCGACGAGACCGTTGGTGGTGAGGATGTTCATGAAGATGTCCGGGGAGCCCTTCTCCCGGGCACGCTCGGCGTCGTGGTGCACGTCCTGGTAGTCACGGGCGGCGATCGCCCCGGCGACGATCAGGGTGCGGGTGACGGGGACGACGAGCGGGTCGAGGACGTCGCCGGGCCGCACCCGTACCCGTACGGCCGGGGCCTGGGACTGCGCCGGGGCGGGGCCTGTCGTCATGCGGGCGTTCCCTTCGCGAGGAGATCGCCGAGTTCGGCGAGGAGTTCGGTGCCGCAGCCGAGGTACACACCGAGCTGCCGCCCCCAGAGGAAGTGCCGGTGGACGGGGTGTTCGAGATCCGCGCCCAGCCCGCCGTGCAGATGCTGTCCGGCGTGCACCACCCGGGTGCCGGCCTCGGCGGCCCACCAGGCGGCCGTCAGCGCCTCCTCGGCGCACGGCAGGCCCTCGTCGTACCGCCAGGCCGCCTCGTAGGCCGTGACCCGGATGGCCTCGGTGTCCATGTGGGCGTCCGCGGCGCGGAGTTGGACGGCCTGGTGGGAGGAGAGCGGGCGCCCGAACTGCTCGCGCACCGAGGTGTACGCGACCGCCCGGGCCAGCGCACCGGCGCACACGCCCGCTTGCAGCCCCGCGAACGCGATCCGGGCGGCGCCCAGCACCCCCGCGTACGCCCCGGGCACGCCCACCCGCTCCCCGCGCGCCCCGTCGAGCACGAGCCGCCCGGCCGACCAGGGCGCGGTCAGCTCGACCGGCTCCACCCCGCAGTCCTCCGCGGCGACGAGCCACAGGGCCCGGGTCTCGTCGGGGACGAGGACGTGGCTGGCGTCCCGTAGCCAGGGCACCCACGGGACGGTGCCGCGGAGCCGGCCCCCCGGCTCCGTACGGACGTCTCCCGGGCCGTCGTACGCCGGGAAGGCGCCGGCCACCACCGTCGTCCCCGCCCGCAGCCCGGGCAGCAGCCGGGCCCGCTGCTCGCGCGTCCCGTGCCGGGCGACGGTCAGCAGCCCGTAGACGGCGCTCGCGGTGAACGGCACCTGCGCCGTCGTACGCCCCTGCTCCTCGGCGAGCAGGACGAGGCCGAGCAGCCCCGTCTCCTCGACGGCCTCGGGCAGGCCCGCCGCGCACAGGCTCTTCCACAGCTCGGGATCGCTGCCCGTACCGGCCGCGGCGAGCCGTTCGTGGGTGGCGAGGTCGCCGAAGATCCGCGCGGCGAGCCCGCGGGCCGCCGCCTGCTCCTCGGTGGGGTCGAAGTCCATGTCAGCCCTGCCCTCCGTCCGCGCCGCCGCTCTCCCCCGCCACCAGGGCGCGGAACAAGGGGAGTTCGAGGTCCTCGTCCACCCGCTGGAACTCCAGCCGGACGGGCATGCCGATGCGCACCTTGTCGTACGGGACGCCCACGATGTTGCTGATCACCCGTACGCCCTCGGCGAGTTCGACGAGCACGACCGCGTAGGGCGGGTCGAAGGCCGGGAACGGCGGGTGGTGCATGACGACATACGAGTAGACCGTGCCCTCGCCGCTCGCCTCCACGGTGTCCCAGCCGCGCGAGCCGCAGCCGTTGCAGCCGGGCAGCCAGGGGAAACGGAGCGTCGCGCAGGTGGTGCAGCGCTGGATGAGGAGGCGGTGCCCGGCCACCCCGTCCCAGAAGCCGGCGTTGTCGCGGTTGACGACGGGGCGGGGGCGGCGGGGTCTCGGCTTCTCCTCGGAGGGCGCGAGGCGGGGTGCGGCACGGGGCGTAGAGCGGGGCGCGGGGGCGTACTTGAGCACGCGGAAGCGGTGGGTTCCGGCGAGTACGCCCCCGGCGCGCACGTCCATGCGGGTGGTGACGAAGTGCCCCGTCCCCAGCTTGGTGGTCTTGCGCGGCGAGACGGACTCGATGACGGAGTCGCAGGTGACCGTGTCGCCGGGCCGCAGCGGCCGCAGGTACTCCTGCTCGCAGTCGGTGGCGACGATCGAGGTGTAGCCGGCCGCGTCGAGGAGGGCGGACAGTTCCTCGTACGCGCCGGACTGGTCCGGGTAACCGGACAGACCGCCCATCGTCCAGGCCTGGAGCATGGTCGGCGGCGCGACGGCGTCGGGCCCGCGGTAGGCGGGGTGGGTGTCGCCCATGGCCTCGCACCAGTGGCGGATCATCGGCTCGTTGACGGGGTCCTTGCCGGCGCGGGCGAGGGAGACGGTCTGCCCCTCGTACGCCGCGAGCCGTTCGTACGGCAGTTCCTGGACGCGCGCGGCGCTGTCACCGCCGGAGCTGTCCTCGGGTGTCGGGTTCACCGGCGCCCCCTCCTCTTCATGCCGAGCCGCATCGTCGCGACGATCTCGCGCTGCACCTCGCTCACGCCGCCGCCGAAGGTGTTGATCTGGGCGGCGCGGTTCATCCGCTCCAGCTCGCCGCCGTCGATCGCGCCGGGCGAGCCGGTGCGGACCAGCCCGGCCGGGCCCGCGATCTCCTGGCACAGCCGGTAGACCTCGACCGCCGACTCCGTCCCCGCGAACTTCACGCCGCTCGCGTCCCCGGGCGCGAGCCGGCCCGCGCCGACGTCGCCGACCAGCCGCCAGTTGAGCAGGCGGGTGGCGGCGAGCCGGGCGTGCGCCTCGGCGGCCCGGATCCGTATCCACGGCTCGTCGATCCGCCGACGCCGCCCGGGCGCGCCGGACGGCCGCCGGGCCTGGTCGAGCGCGGCCTGGTAGAAGTCCTCGGCCTGCATGCCGATGGCGGCGAGGGCGACGCGTTCGTGGTTGAGCTGGTTGGTGATGAGGCCCCAGCCGCCGTTCTCCCGGCCGACGAGGTGGCCGGCCGGGACGCGGACGGCGTCGTAGTAGGTGGCGGTGGTGGTCAGGCCGCCGACGGTCTCGATCGGGGTCCAGGAGAAGCCGGGCGCGGAGGTGGGCACGAGGAGGATCGAGATGCCGCGGTGGCGGTCCTCGGTGGTGCCGGTGCGGCAGGCGAGCCAGATCCAGTCGGCGTTCTGGGCGTTGGAGGTGAAGACCTTCTGCCCGTCTATGCGCCAGCCTCCCTCGCCGCCGCCTCCCTTGCCGTTGTCGCCCTTGCCGTTGTCGCCCTTGCCGTTGTCGCCGCCGCCGTCCCGGGTGGCCCGGGTCCGCAGGGCGGCCAGGTCGGTGCCGGCCTCGGGTTCGCTGTAGCCGATGGCGAAGACGAGCTCGCCGCTCAGGATGCGGGGGAGGAAGTACGCCTTCTGCTCGTCGGTGCCGTACCGCATCAGGGTCGGTCCGACCGTGTTGAGGGTGACCATGGAGACCGGCGCACCGGCCCGGTAGGCCTCGTCGAAGAACACGAACTGCTCGTCGGGGCCGCGCCCTTGGCCCCCGTACTCCCGCGGCCAGCCGATCCCCAGCATCCCGTCGTCGCCGATGCGGCGCAGCAGCGCGCGCTGCGCGGCGGAGTCGGTGGGCGGCGGCGGGCCGTCGGGCATCGCGTCGCGGAAGTACGCGCGGAGCTCGGCGCGCAGCCGCAGCTGGCGTTCGGTCGGGGCGAGGTGCACGGCGTGGCCCTCTCGTGTCTCGGCAGGACTGCCCACTCAGCTTTCTGACTGTCCGTCAGATAACGGAGGGCTGTCAAGGCCGGGCACACGGACACCGAGGCGGAAAACGAACTCCCCGCCCGGAAGCGAGCGGCCCGCGCGTCGGCACCGAAGTGCCGTCGCACGGGCCCGCGTTCACCTCACGCGCCGCCCCCTCGGACCGGTCGTCAGGAGGGATAGAAGAAGTTGACCACCCGGTCCGACTGGTCGATCGGCGTGAAGGCGGAGCCGTTCACGTTCGCCGTGCTGTTCTCGTTGGAGGCACCGCCACCGGTCGCCACCTGCTGGGTGGTGGTCGCGTTGCCGTTGTTGTCGCCGCCGACCCCGCTGCCGGCGACCGAGGCGGCACTGGCGTCCGATCCGTCGTTCGCGAACCCGCCGTCGTCGGCCTGGGCCACCCCGCCGAAGAGCGCGACGGCAAGGGGCAGAGCGGCCGCGGCGGCGAGGACGCGGGCGGTACGGATGCTGGCCATAGGTGATTCCTCCGGGAACTGGGCTGTCGATCCGGAACGGATCTGAAACGAATCAGAAAAGGCGGCTGGGGCTGTGAACAGTGCTTGCTTTCCAAGGCGGTTGGCCGGCCACCCCGGCCTTCCGGACCGTGGTGTTCGGCGTCGCGAGACCAGAGCTGCCCCCGCCCATCCCTGACCAATCGCACCAGAGCCCCCGATTCCCTCTCAGGTGTGAAGACATGTCGATAAACCTCCTCACTCGGCCTTCTCCCGGTGATCGCTTATTGGTTTGCCGCCCGCCGCTCCCGCCGGATAGGAAGCTCACATGCTTCGAGGCGGCAAGGTCGGGCTCCGAGCCCGGCACGAGGAAGACATCCCGGTCCTGCGGGCCGAGCTCTACGACGACGTGGTCAACTCCTCCCGGGCCGAGGGCGGACCGTGGCGGCCGATCTCGCCGGGCTCCAAGGACCCGAGGCTCGTGATGGACGAGCAGAACGAGCGGGTCGTGCCGTTCTCCGTGGTCGAGCTGGACGGCGGCACCCTGGTCGGCACCGCGGCGCTGTGGGGCATCGACCCGCACAACCGCTGCGCCCACATCGGCCTCGGCCTGCTGCCGTCCGCCCGCGGCAAGGGCTACGGCACCGACGTCGTCGCGGCGCTCTGCCACTACGGCTTCGTCGTCCGCAGCCTCCACCGGCTCCAGATCGAGACGCTGGCCGACAACACCGCCATGCTGCGCTCCGCCGAGAGCAACGGCTTCGTCCGCGAGGGCGTGCTGCGCTCCTCGGCCTGGGTGATGGGCGAGTTCCTCGACGAGGTCCTGCTCGGGCTGCTCGTGGAGGACTGGAAGCCGGCCGCGCGGAGCTGACCCGCGCCCACGAGCACGCGGCACAGCCGCTGTCGGGACATCGGCCAGGGCCTTCCGTACGAAGCGGGGGCCCTGGTCCGGGTGCGGCGCCCGTTCGGCCCGCGTCCGCCCGCCGCGCCCCACGGCACGACGAAGGGGTGCCCCGGACCGGGACACCCCTTCTCTGGCGGTGGGTGTGGGATTTGAACCCACGGTGACTCGCGCCACGACGGTTTTCAAGACCGTTCCCTTAGGCCGCTCGGGCAACCCACCGTGCTTCCCGCTCGCCTGGAGCGGAGCGGCTACAGCCTACCGGCTCCGGTGCCGGACGGGGCTCGTGGTCCGCACGGGGTTCGCCGTCCCGGGACCTGTCGCGGCGCCCGCCTTGCCGGAAGCCGGAAGCCGGCCCCTCCCGTCGTCTGCCGGACCCGGCAGACGAGACGTCAGGCGCGAGCGGCCATCCTTGCGGGCGTGGCAGCCCTTCGCGGGGTCCACGCGAGGAGAGCGAGGAACCGATGCCCGGAATCCGGACCGACCTGTGGGACACGGTCGGCGGGGTCTTCATGGTGATCCTCGGACTGGGGTGTGCGGGGTGGGGCGGGCGGGCCCTGCTCCGGCCGCACCGTCCGGAGCAGCCGATCACGGGACCCGCGTGGGCCGTTCGTTCCTGGGGGCTCGGTTACGTGCTGCTGGGCACGGCCCTGGCCGTCAGGATGGCGGGCCTGCTCGTCGGCGCGGAGCCGGCCTGGCCGATGGCCGTGATCCAGTGGGCCGCCACTCCCCTCCTGGTCTGCTCGGTGGCGGCGGCGCTCGTGTCCCGGCGGCGGACGCGGCATCGGGCCGGTCGCGCCGGTCGGCACAAGACAGGCGGCACGACCACCCGCGTCCTCTGACCGCGGGAGCACGGGTGCGGCTGACGGCTACAGGTACGAGTACGGCCCCGAGGCCGAAGCCCCGGGGCCGTACCCGTACTCCCGTACTCGCGTCCGCACTCACGTACCGACGTACTCCCGTACGTGCGTACGGACTCAGCTGTCGCCGGTGCGCGCGCCGAGGACCACCGTCGCGGTGGCGGTCTTCCCGTCCCGCTTGTAGGTGATCTCGACCTTGTCGCCGGGCTGGTGGGTCCAGATCTCGCCGATGAGGGTCCGGCCGTTGTCGATCGGGCGGCCGCCGAAGGAGACGATCGTGTCGCCGCCCTTCAGACCGGCCTTGGCGGCCGGGCCGTCGGCGCTGACGGCGGGGGTGCCGCCGGAGCCCTCCTCGGGGATGACGGCGCCGCTGCCGCCGTCGGGCTGGTCCTGCATGTTCACGGTGGCGCCGATGACCGGGTAGACCGGCTTGCCGGTCTTGATCAGCTGCTCGGCGACGTTGCGCGCCTGGTTGACCGGGATCGCGAAGCCGAGGCCGATCGAGCCCGCCTGGGACTGGCCGAAGCCGCCGCTGGTGGACTGGATGGCGGAGTTGATGCCGATCACGGCGCCGCTCGCGTCGAGCAGCGGGCCGCCGGAGTTGCCCGGGTTGATCGAGGCGTCGGTCTGCAGCGCGCTCATGTACGAGTTCTTGCCGCCGGAGCCGTCGCCGGAGGCGACCGGACGGTTCTTGGCGCTGATGATGCCCGTGGTGACCGTGTTCGACAGGCCGAAGGGCGCGCCGATCGCGATGGTCGAGTCGCCGACGGCGACCTTCTCGGAGTCGCCCAGCGGGATCGGGGCGAGGTTGTCGGGGGCGTTCTTCAGCTTCAGCACGGCCACGTCGTAGCCCTGCGCGCGGCCCACGACCTCCGCGTCGTACGTCTTGCCGTTGGAGAAGGTCGCGGAGAGCGTGCCGCCGTCCGCCGCCGACGCCACCACGTGGTTGTTGGTGACGATGTGGCCTTCCTTGTCGTAGACGAAGCCGGTGCCGGTGCCGCCCTCGCCGTCCCGGCCGCCGGACTTCGCCGTGATGGTGACGACGCTCGGCAGGGCCTTGGCGGCGACCGCGGCGACCGTGCCCGGGTCGCGCTTGAAGGAGGACGGGGAGTCGCCGGCGGCGACCGGGGTCGAGCCGGTGGAACCGCCGTCGCGCTGGGTCGCGGCCCAGTAGCCGACGCCGCCGCCGATACCGCCGGCCACCAGGGCGGCCACGAGGACCGCGGCGACCAGACCGCCGCCGCGCTTGCGCCGCGGGGTCTCGGGGACGGGCTGCTGGGGCGCGCCCCAGGCCGGGGTCGTGGGCGGCGCGGGCGGCCAGCCCTCGCCGGGCCCCGCGGCCGGAGCCTGAGCCGGGGCCTGGGCGGCGTAGTGCGGAGCCTGGGCGGGCGCGGGGGCCTGCGCCGGAGGCTCGGGTACGGGTACGGGGGCGGGCGCCGGGGCCTGCTCGGGCGCGGCGGCCGCGGGGGCCGCGGGGGCCGTCGGAAGCTCCTGCGTGGCCGGGGCGGCCTCGACCGGCGGCGCCACGGGGGCCGTCGGGAGCTCCTGCGTGGCCGGGGCCGTGTGGTCCGGGGCCGGGGCCGGGGCCTCCGGAGCGGCCGCTGCCGGAGGAGTCGCGGGGGACGCGGGAGGGGGAGGCGTGGGGGACGCCGCGGGGGTGGACGGGGTCGGCCGGCTCTCCGGAACCCGCGTCCCCTCGTTCTCGGTGCTCACAGCTCTCTCCTCGTTGCACTGCGCGGACGTCGTCAGGGGTGCTGCGGTCAGCTTTTCCCACAACACGTCAGGCCACTGTAAGCCGGAGCTGTGCATCCGCACCCGATTGTTTACTGCGGACATAACGGGCACCCGTACCATGTCGCGGTGACCCACGCATCGCGGCACCCGAGCCGCCTTCCCGTCCAGGTGGTCGCCCACCGCGGAGCCTCCGAGGACGCCCCCGAGCACACCCTGGCCGCGTACGTGAAGGCCATCGAGGACGGCGCGGACGCCCTGGAGTGCGATGTCCGGCTCACCGCCGACGGCCATCTGGTCTGTGTCCACGACCGGCGCGTCAACCGCACCTCCAACGGCCGCGGCGCCGTCTCCGCCCTCGAACTCGCCGACCTCGCCACGCTCGACTTCGGCACCTGGAAGGGACGCGACGAGGCGGGCGAGAGCCCGGACTGGGGCGATCCCGGCGCCACCTCCGTCCTCACCCTCGAACGGCTCCTCGAACTCGTCGCCGACACCGACCGCCGTATCGAGCTCGCCATCGAGACCAAGCACCCCACCCGCTGGGCCGGCCAGGTCGAGGACAAGCTGCTCCAGCTGCTCGACCGCTTCGGCCTCGCCGCGCCGGCCGCGCCCGAGGAGTCGGCCGTCCGCGTCATGAGCTTCTCGGCCCGCTCGCTGCACCGCGTCGCGGAGGCCGCGCCGACGCTGCCGACCGTCTCGCTCACCCAGTTCGTCACCCCGCGGCTGCGCGACGGACGGCTGCCGGCCGGCGCGCGGATCGCCGGCCCGTCGATCCGGATCGTGCGTCACCACCCGGCCGTGATCCTGCGCTTGCGGCAGGCGGGCCACCAGATCCACGTGTGGACGGTGGACGAACCGGAGGACGTCGAGCTGTGCGTACGGCTCGGGGTCGACGGGATCATCACCAACCGCCCGAAGCAGGTGCTGACGCAGCTCGGCCGCCTGTAGAGGCGGCCGCCCCGGCCCGAATTTCGCGTTTTCTTCGGACCGGTCCCGGACCGGCTCCAAGCCCCTCTTCACCCCCTTTGCCCCAGCAGCCACACGGGTACGGGGTGTGCCCCGGCGCGTTCGGGACGTACGCGATCGTCACGAGTGCGCCACCCTGGCATTACTGGCCGGTTTCCGGCCCAGGCCATCGGGGCATCCACACCGTGGCGTGGGGCAAAGGAGGTCTCGGGGGTGGCGTTGATGGTGGCACAGGCAGTGCCCACGTCGTCGAGCATGGCCGTTCCTCATGGTCCTGCGGGCGTGAGCCAGGCACGGCATCGGATGCGGGAGCAGCTGAATCGCAGCGGAATGGCCGAATCGGTCGTCGACGACGCGGTGCTGATCCTTTCGGAGCTGTTGAGCAACGCGTATCGCCATGGCAGGCCGCTGGGCCGGGCGGACGTCGGCGAGGGTGACGTCCGCGCCGCGTGGAGCATCGACCGCGCGGGCGGTCTCCTGGTCGAGGTGACGGACGGCGGCGGTCCGACCCGCCCGGTCCCCGCCACGCCCTCGGTCACCGCGCACGGCGGCCGCGGGCTGAACATCATCGGAGCGCTCGCGCAGGACTGGGGCGTACGGGACAGCGCGACGGGCGAGGTCACGGTCTGGGTCCGGGTCACCGAGGGCCATCGCCGCGAGGACTTCGCGGCGCGGGTCGGCGGCGGCTCCGGTCTCGGTTTCGGGTTCCTCGACGCGTACGACGATCTGGAATGACTCCGGCCTGACCGGGCTTTCGGGCGGTGGTTCGCTACGGACCGCCGCCTCGGCCGTCTCCCTGTCCGTACGGCGGGGAAAGGGGCGTCGGAGGACACCGGGCGACTAGGCTCGCGGCCGAACACTGGATCGCCGCGATCGGGAGAAAGCCCACCATGGCCAAGAAGCGCCCCCAGACGAAGCCCGGCAAGGCCGGTCAGGCCCAGCTCGCCGACGGGGAGATCCCGGTCGTCGGCGCGCGCGAGCCGTGTCCGTGCGGTTCGGGCCGCCGCTACAAGGCGTGTCACGGACGGGCCGCCGCGCACGCCGTGGCCGAGCTCGTGCAGCGCCCGTTCGAGGGCCTGCCCGGCGAGTGCGACTGGGTCGCGCTGCGCGAGCTGGTGCCCGCCGCGACCGTACCGCTCACCCTCAAGGGCGGGCTGCCCGAGGGCGTCCCGTCGGTGACCCTGGCGACGGTGCTGCCGATGGCGTGGCCCGCGCTGCGCCGCGACGACGGCTCCGTGCTGCTCGCGCTGCAGAACGACTCGTCCACCGGCGACCTCGGCCGCGACCTCGCCGACACCCTGGAGCGCGCCCTGGTGGCCGAGCCGGGGACGCCGGTCACCGCGCGCCGCGTGGCCGCGGAGGGTCCGCGGCTGTCGGATCTGCTCGACCCGAACAGCGATTTTGCGCCTGAAGTGCACACCGGATTCGAATTCTGGATTCCGGAGTCCTCGGACAATTCCAGCCCCGAGGTCACCGCCTCCCTGGAGCGCGCGAACGCCGCCGCCATCCCCACCGTGAAGCTGGCCTCGGTCGACGCCGCGTACTGGTGCGAGACCCCGGACAAGAACCATCTGCGCTGGGTCATGCCGTACCCGGAGGAGAAGCTGCTCGACGCGCTGGCCCGGCTCCAGGCCGCCGGCACCTCCTCGCTCGGCGCGGACACCCGGCTCGTCGGCTCCTTCCGGGCCCACGGTCTGACCGTTCCGGTCTGGGATCTGCCGACCTCGATGACGGCGGAGGACTGCGAGAAGCCGGCGGCCGAGTTCGCCGAGCGGCTCACCGCGGCGCTCGCCGCTGACGCCCCGCTCACCGTCGAGGAGCGCCGGGCGCGTGGCGGTCTCACCAACCGTCAGGTGACGCTCAGCTGATACCCCAGGCGGTATCCGTGACTGACAGACCGGCCAGTCGGTGACGTCCGCCACACGTTCTCGCCGGATGGGCTAAATCCCTGTCCGAATAACCGAGATCGAATTTGCGAACGGCCAATCTCTTGTTACCGTTCTGGAAGCCCGGTCGCTGGTGCATCCCCCGTCGCCAGCGATCGGGCCTTTCCATGCCCTGAGCCGCGCGCCCGTGCTGCGCGCGAAGCCGTACAGGGCTCAACTACCCTCCGTCTCCACGCTGTTGCTCCCCGAACGCAGCAGCAGTGGGGTGCTGTCGCCCTCCCCCGATCCGGCGAATTCCGCGACTGCCGAAAACCCCGTACCCGCGCTCTCTTCCGGCGGTTCCATTGGCGTCTGGCACGTTCCCGGTTCGTCGCGCGCCTCGATCGCGCAGCGCACCTGAACGGTCCGGCCGGCGGGCGCGAGAAAGGTGAGGACGGCGTCCAGTTCCCGTCCCGTGGCGTTGCGGTAGTACGTCCGCGCGCGGATGCCGGCGGCCTCGCTCACCACGCACGTCTGTGCCTCGACACCGTCGGGGGAGGAGAGTTCGGGCCCGCAGCGCGTGACCGTGGAGGACGGACTCGCGGGGGGCGCACTCGCGAGGGACGCACGCGCGGGGGACGGGCGCGCGGGGGACGGGCGCGCGGGGGACGGGCGCGCGACCGTGGGACTCCCGAGCGACGGGAGTACGGGAGCGGGGGACACGGGAGCCGGATGTACTGGCTCGGGTGCGGACGGCACGCCCTCCGCGACGGCCGCCGGGGCGGGCTCCGCCGCCGGGCCGGCCGTCGCCATGACCGGCACCAGGACGGCGACCGGGACCACGAGTCCGAGCGCCAGCGCGCGCAGCGCCGTCGGAGTCACGCGCCTGTGCCTCATACGACGGCCCATCTGTTCACCGGGATGCTCTCCCGGTGAACATATCGGCGCCCGCCCGGCTCCCGGCCGGGCGCGCACACGCCGTCCCGGGATACCGGGACGTCCTCACCCGTTCGGGTGAGGGGACGGCAGAGAGGGTACGAGGGTCAGTACGCCAGCCGGCTGCCGCCGCCCGGCATGCTCGAACTCGCCTCGACGAGCGCGTCCAGGACCGCCTCCACGTCCGGCAGCCAGGGCCGCCCGGATCCCTCCGGCGCCGAAGACCCGCCCTCGTCCCGGCCGTCCCGAGCCGGGTCGGCGTCGTCGGCCGGATCCGGGAGCGGCTCCCGCTCCCAGCGGACCTGTCCGGTCCCGGTGACCGAGGGCGGCAGCGGCAGATAGCCGCCGTCGCCGTGGAAGCGCAGCGAACTGGGCACACCGTCCTTCGCGTAGAGGAGTTCGCCGAGCCGTTCGAGGCGGTACGGGGCGACGAGGATCGCCCAGCGGGTGGGCGTCGCCACCACCGGGCCGAGCCGCAGGCCCCGTGCGTCGAGCGCGGCGAGGGCACGGACGCCCGCGACGGCCGGCAGGCTCACCGCGCACGGGGCGCGGCCGCCGGTGGCGAGCAGCACCGGGGCGTCCGGGCGGCTGTCCCACCACCAGCCGATCATGCGGGCGTCGGTGGTGGCCGCGAGCAGCTCCGGGTCGTGCGGGTGCGCGCCGGGCACCACGCACTCGGGGTCGGGGCAGGCGCAGGACACGACGCCGCCGGGGCCCGCCGCCCGTCCCGGATCCGCCCCGGGGTCCGCATCCAAACGGGCGCCCTTCACGCGAACACGCGTACGCAGAAAGCCCGTCGTCCGTACCTCTCCTGTCCGCAGTCCCACACTCGGCAGCACCGGCCAGCCCCAGGCCGCGCACCGGAGCGCCTCGGCACGGCGCGCCGCGCCGTCGCCCTCCTGGCCACCGTCTCCTCGCGCGCCGTCCGCGCCGCGGCTCACGCCGCTCGCGCTTCCCGCGCCGCGCGCGCCGCTCGTCCTGCCCTCGCCGCTCCCGGTACCCGTTTCGCGCTGGTCACGCCGGAACCGGAGCCTGCGTCGCCTTCCGAGGATCTCGCGCATGAGCGCTCGTTCCTTTCGTTGAACGCCGAATCCACATCACAACACCACGTACACGTGCACAGCCGAGTGCACGGATCTTCGCTGTTCGTACGAGCTGCGCCCGGTCTCACGAGCATCACGAGCTCCGAGCCCATGCGCGCTTCCGGCGGTCGGGCGGTCGTTCCAGGCGGTCGGTCCTGCCGGAACACGTTCCCCGCCACTCGGGGTAAGGGTGCGGCCTGCGGTGATGAGGACGCTCGGGTTCCGCGTCCGTGTCCAGGGGCGTCTCCAACTGCCCCTGCCCGTCACCGATTACGTACCCGTCACGCTTGAAATGACGCGCTTTCAAACGACGCCAGTCGACCGCAAATGGTGCACACCGGGGGCAATTTTCGGCCAACTTCCCCTGAGTTTCAACCCTCTCGTCACGCCTCACGGACACCAGAAGTCCCCACGTGACGATGCTGGACATGCCTCTACATGTGCGTGTAGATGTGGGTCTGTGGATAGCTGAGCAGAATGACTTGGGGGTTTGCGATGCTATTGCAGCAAATGAGCTGGTCGGAAAGACCAGTGCCATGAGTACGCCTCGCGCGCCGAAAGTGGCCGGAATCGATTCCGCCGTTCCCGCTCCCCCGCACACTGCGGAGCCCGTCGGCGCGCCACTCCCCCCACCGCTCCCCGGCGGGCCGCCGTCCGCCGCCGGAACCCTCTCCGGTGACGGTCCGCTCCAGGACCGGCTGGCCGGCTGGGTCTCGGATCTCACCCTGCTCCACGACCTCACCGAGGCCCTGATCCGCACGGCCTCCCTCGACGACGCGCTGCGCGAACTGCTGCGCGCCGGCGCCTCCCTCGTCGGCGCCCGCCGCGGCATGGCCGTCCTCGAACCCGCCGACGGTCTCGGCCCGGCCAGCACCATCGGCCTCGGTCTGGCCCACGCGGACCTCGGCACCATCGAGACCGTGCCGCGCGACGTCACCTCGTACGGCCGCATCCTCGACGGGCTCGACCCGCTGCCCGAAGGCGCCCTGCCCCGCCCGATCGCCGTCCCCGACCTGCGCTCCGCACGGGATCTCGACCCGCGGCACCGCGAGGTCGCCGCCCGCCTCGGCTACGCCGCCAGCTACGCGCTGCCGCTCGCCACCCAGGACACCGGCACGCTCGGCGCCGCCGTCTGGCTGTACGACGAACCCGCCGAGCCCGCCGAACGCCAGCGCCATCTCGTCGGTCTGTACGGCGGACTCGCCACCGCGCACCTCGGCCGTCTCCTCGAAGTCGAGCGCGCCCGCGCCCACTCCACCGCCCTCGCCGAGGAACTCCTGCCCCACCGGCTCCCCCTGGTGCCCGGCGTCCAGCTCGCCGTCCGGCACCGCGGCGGCGGCGCGCGGAACGGCGGAGCACACGGCGGCGGAACACACGGCGGTGGAGCGCCCGGCGGCGGCGACTGGTTCGACGCGCTGCCGCTGCCCGAGGGCGGGCTCGGGCTCGCCGTCGGCTCCGTCAGCGGCGGCGGACCGGGCGCGCTGGCCGCGAAGGGACGGCTGCGCGCCTCCCTGCGCGCGTACGCCGTGATGGAGGGCGAGGATCCGGTCGCCGTCCTGTCCGACCTGGAACTGCTGCTGCGGCTCACCGAGCCGGCCCGCTCGGCCACCGCGCTCTTCGCCTACTGCGAGCCGCGGGCCCGCCGGATCCTCCTCGCCGGCGCCGGCCACGCGCCGCCGCTGCTCGTCGGCGCCCACCGCACCGAGTTCGTGGAGACCTCGCTGTCCGCCCCGCTCGGCATGCTCGCCTGCTGGGAGGCGCCGAGCGTGGAGCTGTCGCCCGCGCCCGGAGAAACGGTGCTGCTCTACACCGACGGGCTGCTGCGCCGTACCGGCGACGACACCGACCGGGCCTTCGCGCGGCTGCACGCGGCGGCCGCGAGCGTGCCGAAGGCGGACCGGGCCGACCCGGGCGCGGTCGCCGACCACGTCCTGCGGACCGTCCTGCCCGAGGGCCGGCGCCCGGGCGCGGAGGGCGTGGCCGGTGGGGCCGGCGAGGGCGACGATGTCGTGCTGCTCGCCGCCCGCTTCGAGTGACGCACGGCGCGAACCATGCGGCATAGAGCCGCATCAACGGCATAGAGCGCACGGGTTGGCATATGCCGGACGTCAACAGGTTGTGCGCACCCCGCGAGCGCTGCGTGACCACCGCGTGAGAACCGTCACCGCCGACAAACAGGCCGCCGCGCGGTAACAGGTCTTCCGCCTCTGGACCCCCTTCCGCACGACCGTACGATGGTGATGGTTCAGAGTCGTACCAAAAGGAGGCAGACCCGTGGCCGAAGAGCTCACGACGGACACCCCGGAGACCCCGGAGCAGTCCGAAGAGCAGGCGATCAAGCAGCGCAAGAACGGCCTGTACCCGGGCGTCTCCGACGAGCTGGCCGAGAACATGCAGTCCGGCTGGGCCGACACCGAGCTCCACGGTCTCGAGCCGATCGCCCAGGCCGCGCACACCGCCGCCCGCCGCGCCGCGCTGTCCGCCCGCTTCCCGGGCCAGCGCCTGGTGATCCCGGCCGGCAACCTCAAGACCCGGTCCAACGACACCGAGTACGCCTTCCGCGCCTCCACCGAGTACGCGTACCTCACGGGCGACCAGACGCAGGACGGCGTGCTCGTCCTGGAGCCGGTCGTCGGCGAGGACCGCCACGAGGCGACGATCTACCTGCTGCCGCGCTCGAACCGCGAGAACGGCGAGTTCTGGCTCGACGGCCAGGGCGAGCTGTGGGTCGGCCGCCGCCACTCCCTCGCCGAGGCGGAGCAGCTGCTCGGCCTTCCGGCGAAGGACGTCCGCGAGCTGCCCGCGCACCTCGCCGAGGCCACCGGCCCGGTCCGCAACGTCCGCGGCCACGACGCCGGCATCGAGGCCGCGCTGGCCGACAAGGTCACCGCCGAGCAGGACGAGGAGCTGCGGGTCTTCCTTTCCGAGGCCCGCCTCGTGAAGGACGCGTTCGAGGTCGCCGAGCTGCAGAAGGCCTGCGACGCCACCGCCCGCGGTTTCGAGGACGTCGTCAAGGTCCTCGACAAGGCCCAGGCCACCAGCGAGCGCTACATCGAGGGCACCTTCTTCCTGCGCGCCCGCGTCGAGGGCAACGACGTCGGCTACGGCACCATCGCCGCCTCCGGCCCGCACGCCTGCACCCTGCACTGGGTCCGCAACGACGGCCCGGTCCGCGCCGGCGACCTGCTGCTCTTCGACGCCGGTGTGGAGACCAACGAGCTCTACACCGCCGATGTCACCCGCACGCTGCCGATCAGCGGCACGTTCACCGACATCCAGCGCAAGATCTACGACGCCGTGTACGAGGCGCAGGAGGCGGGCATCGCCGCGGTGAAGCCCGGCGCCCACTACCGCGACTTCCACGACGCCGCGCAGCGCGTGCTCACCGAGAAGCTCGTCGAGTGGGGCCTCGTCGAGGGCCCGGTCGACCGTGTCCTGGAGCTGGGCCTCCAGCGCCGCTGGACCCTGCACGGCACCGGTCACATGCTCGGCATGGACGTCCACGACTGCGCCGCCGCGCGCACCGAGACGTACGTCGACGCGACGCTGGAGCCGGGCATGTGCCTGACCGTCGAGCCGGGTCTGTACTTCCAGGCCGACGACCTGACCGTGCCGGAGGAGTACCGGGGCATCGGCGTCCGGATCGAGGACGACATCCTCGTCACGGCCGACGGCAACCGGAACCTCTCGGAGACGCTGCCGCGCACCTCCGCGGACGTCGAGGCGTGGATGGCCGGCCTCCAGGGCTGATCCGTCTTTTTGTGCCTCGGTTCTCCTCCGGGGCGCGTCGGGGCGAGCCCGTACCCCTCTGCGGCGGCAGGCACACGGCCCGCCCGTGCCGATCAGGCATGGGCGGGCCTTCGCGTTTCCCGGCGCCGCGTCAGGCGAGCGCGAGCGGAGCGTCCGCCCGCCATTTGACGATCTTGTCGAAGCTGACCAGCGCGCCGCCCCGGCCCGTCCGCCCGAAGTGGACGTGGTCGGCCAGCTCCTCGATCAGCCGCAGCCCCCGTCCGCTCTCCGCGTCCGGGGCCGCGGGCGCCGGCAGCCACCCGCGCGAGCGGCCCGGGGCCCCCGGGAAGCCCGGCCCGGAGTCCGCCACCTCGATCCGGCAGGTCTCCCCGTCGAGATAGGCGGTGACCCGGTACTCCTCGCCGGCGCGCGGCGCGCCCACGGTTCCGTTCAGGGGACGGCCGCCGTGCTCGACGGCGTTCGCGCACGCCTCCGTCAGGGCGACCGACAGCTCGTACGAGACGTCCGGGTCGACGCCCGCCGTCTCCATCGCCCCGAGCAGCAGCCGCCGGGCGAGCGGCACGCTCGCGGCATCGCGCCGCAGATGGAAGGACCACCAGATGCTCATGCTCCAGCCTCCTGGCTGCGGCTCGACATGCTGCGGCACGACATACCGATACGTATTGCCGAACGGAACCCTCCGTAAGCACGCGGGGGGACGAAGTCCGCTCGTCCGGCGGATTCCCGCGCGCTCCGCCCCGGTGTATGGCGGAGCGAACCGCCCGAGGACGACGCAAGAGTGACCTTCCGGACCTGCCGTATCGGTGGGAGGTGCCTGGTGCGATGATGGCCCCGCCATGTCTGCCCCCGCGCTCGCGCCACGCATGCTGAGGGCCGCGGTGTTCACCGCGGTCTGTGTCGTGCTGGGCGCGCTCGGCCACGCGCTGGCCGCCTGCGCGGGCATCGCGGCCTGGTCGCTGATCGCCGGACTGCTCGGCGTCTTCGGGGTCACCGTCCTCTTCACCGGCCGGGAACGCTCCCTGCCGAGCGTCGTCGGCGCCCTCACCGTGGGGCAGCTCGCCCTGCACGCCCTGTTCGGCCTCGGGCAGCGCCCGCTCGGCCAGGGCACCGGGACCGGAACGGGGGCGAACGACGCGCTCGTTCGGCTCGCCGCCACCCTGGTCTGCGGACGCGGCGCCGTCCAGCTGAGCCCCGCCGAGGCCGCCCGGATCGTCGGCGACGCCGGCATCGGCCCGCTCGGTTCCGGGGCCGCGACCGGCGCGACAGGCACCGGGGCGATGACCGGCGGGGCGACGACCGGCGGGGTGAACCCGCACCTGGCCCACGCCATGGGCGCGGCCGACCCGGCCGCCGGACTGCTCCCGAGCCTGCCCATGCTGCTCGGCCACCTGCTCGCCGCGCTGGCCACCGGCTGGCTGCTGCGCCGCGGCGACCTGGCCCTCGGCCGGCTCGTGCGGCTGTCCGCGGAGGGCGCCGCCGGGGTCGCGGGCTGCGCGCTCGTCCGTTCGCTGCGCGCCGCGCTCTCCTTCGTACGGGCCCTGCTCGCCGGTCTGCCGGCCGCTCCGGCCACCGGTCCGCGCGGCCCCGCCCGTACCTCCTTCGACTCCTCGCCGCCGCCCGTCGTGGTGGCCCTCGCGGACACGGTGATCCGCCGCGGCCCACCGGCCGCCGCCCGCTGCGCGCTCGCGCTCGCAGCCTGACGCGGTCCGCTCCGGCGCCTCGGCGACGTCCCACGGGACGGGGAGTGGGACCGCGGACGTCCCCGCATCCGCGGGGACATCCCCCTCTCCCGTATCCCGTTCCCTCCGTCGAGTGGAGTCCTTCCATGAGCACAGCTCTGTCCCGGGCCGTCCTGAACCGGACCGTTCTGTCCCGTATCGCCATCGCCGGCGGTGTCGCCGCCTCCTCCGTCCTGCTGCTGTCCGGCACCGCCTCCGCGCACGTCGGCGTGCAGCCGCAGGGCGAGGCCGCCCAGGGCGGGTACGCGACCGTCAACGTGAAGGTCCCGAACGAGCGCGACGACGCCTCCACCGTCAAGGTCGAGATCAACTTCCCGGCCGACCACCCGCTGGCCTCCGTGATGCCGCAGCCGGTCCCCGGCTGGAAGATCGACGTCACCCGGTCCAAGCTCGCCAAGCCGCTGGAGCTGCACGGCAAGAAGATCACCGACGCCGTCACCAAGGTCACCTGGACCGCGGACGGTTCGAAGATCGGCCCCGGCCAGTTCCAGCAGTTCCCGCTCTCCCTCGGCCAGCTCCCCGAGGACACCGACCGGCTCGTCCTCAAGGCCCTCCAGACGTACGACAACAAGCAGGTCGTGCGCTGGATCGAGGAGCCCGCGGACGGCGCGGCGGAGCCCGAGAACCCGGCTCCGGTCCTGAAGCTGTCGGCCCCGGCCGACGGCGGGCACGGCGCCGCGGCCGCCGGCGCGAAGCCCGGGGCCACCGCCGCGGACAAGGCCGGCGAGAAGGACGACGCCGGCCGCCAGGAGACCGCCGCCTCCGAGACGTCGAGCACCGACGCCACGGCCCGCGTGCTCGGTGTCGTCGGCATCCTCGTCGGGATCGCCGGAGTCGCCTTCGGCCTCCTGGCCGGGCGCCGCCGCTCGGCCTGACGCTCATCCCCGAACCGAAAGACGCACATGTCCGACAAGACACCACCGGCCGTCAAGGCGGCCGGAAGCGCAGGAAACGCGGGAAGCGCCGGGGGCTCCGGCGGCGGCGAGGGCCGCCGCCCGGGCCGTCGCGCCCCGCTGATCATCGCCGTGGTGGCGATCGCCGCCGCCATCGGCATCACCGCCGTCGTCGGCTCCGACGGCGGTGACGACAAGAAAACCGACGCCACGGCCAGCGGCGTCACCCAGATCACCGGCGGCAGCGACCCCGACAAGGCGGGCACCGCCCTCGACCGGCCGTTCGCCAAGCCCGACCTGGTCCTCACGGACACCCAGGGCAAGAGCTTCGACCTGCGCGAGCGGACCAAGGGCAAGGCGACGCTCGTCTACTTCGGCTACACCCACTGCCCCGACGTCTGCCCGATGACGATGAGCAACATCGCCATCGCGCGCAAGCAGCTCCCCAAGGCCGACCAGGACAAGCTCCAGGTCGTCTTCGTCACCACCGACCCCGAACGCGACACCGCCGCCGAACTCGGCAAGTGGCTGCCCGCCGCCGGGGACCCCTCGTTCATCGGGCTCACCGGTGACTTCCCGGCCATCCAGGCCGGCGCCCGGTCCATCGGCATCGGCATCGACCCGGCCACGAAGGACAAGAACGGCAACGTCGTCTCCATGCATGGAGCGCAGGTGATCGCTTTCTCGCCGACCACCGACCAGGGCTACGTCCTGTACGGCGAGAACACCAGCTCCGACGACTACGCCAAAGACCTGCCGAAGCTCATCAAGGGAGAGACCCCGTGAACCGCCGCACCACCAGCCTGTCCGCCTTCTCCGCCATAGCCGTCGCCGCCGCGCTCACCCTGACCGGCTGCTCCTCCGACTCCGGCTCGGACGCTCCGGCGAAGGCCGACGCCGGCAAGCCGCAGCTGAAGGTCAGCGGCGCGTTCATGCCCCAGCCCGTGATGGACATGGCCGGCGGCTTCCTCACCATCACCAACACCGGGGACACCGCCGACAAGCTCACCTCGGTCACCAGTGTCATCTCGGACGACGTCTCGCTCCACGAGACCAAGAACCAGAAGATGCAGCCGGTGAAGTCCTTCGACGTCCCCGCCAACGGCGAGCTGAAGCTCGAACGCGGGGGCAACCACATCATGTTCATGCAGCTGAAGCAGAAGCCCAAGCAGGGCGAGAAGGTCGCCATCGAGCTGCACTTCGAGAAGTCCGACGCCATCAAGGTCGACCTCCCGGTCGAGGCGCCCAACCACAACCCGAAGCAGCACTGAGCCCTGTGAGGGAGTGACCCACCCATGCTGACCACCGCCCCGCGCCTCGGGCCGGCTCTCGCCCGGCTGCTGCTCGTCGTCGCCGCGCTCCTGGGCACGCTGCTCGCCACGGCGGGCCCCGCGTCCGCGCACGCGGCGCTGACCGGCAGCGACCCGCAGGACGGGGCGGTGATCGCCACCGCCCCCAAGGAGGTCAACCTCACCTTCTCCGAGCAGGTCGCCATGAGCGACGACTCCCTCCGGGTACTCGACCCGGCGGGCAAGCGCGTCGACACCGGCGAGATCCGCGACCTGTGCAGCAACTCGACCGTCCGCTACGGGGTCGCCCTGCTGCCCGGCCTGCCCGACGGCACCTACACCGTGGCCTGGCAGACCGTCTCGGCCGACAGCCATCCCATCTCCGGCGCCTTCACCTTCTCCGTCGGCGCACCCTCGAAGACCGCCGTCTCCCTCCCCGACACGGCGGTGGGCGGCGGACTCGTCGGCGCGCTGTACGGGATCGCGCGCTACCTCGCGTACGCCGGCTTCGTCGTCCTCGTCGGTGGCGGCGCCTTCGTCCTGGCCTGCTGGCCGGGCGGCGCGGCCGTACGGCCCGTACAGAAGCTGGTGGTCCGCGGCTGGCTCACGCTGACCGCCGCCACCCTGGCCCTGCTGCTCCTACGGCACCCGTACACCCGTACCGGCAGGCTCGCCGACGTCTTCGACCTGGGCGGGCTGCGGGCCGTCCTGGAGACCAAGACCGGGGCCGCGCTCTCCTCGCGGCTGCTGCTGCTCGGCGCGGCGGCGCTGTTCGTGGCCGTGCTGTTCGGCGCGTATGCCCGGCGGCGCGAGGAGGCGGACCACCGCGACCTCACCTTCGGGCTCGCCCTCGGCGGGACCGTGGTCGCCGCCGGTGTCGCCGGGACCTGGGCCCTCGCCGAGCACGCCTCGACCGGGCTCCAGCCGGGCATCGCCATGCCCGTCGACATCCTGCACCTGCTGGCCGTCGCGGTCTGGCTGGGCGGCCTGGCCACGCTGCTCGTGGCACTCCACCGCGCTCCGGCCGCCCTCGGCCGGGCGGCGGTCGAGCGCTACTCGACGCTCGCGTTCGGCGCGGTCGTCGTCCTCGCCGCCACCGGGATCTACCAGTCCTGGCGGCAGGTGGGCACCTGGTCGGCGCTGACCGGCACCCGGTACGGGCAGCTGCTCCTGGTCAAGGCCGGTCTGGTCGCCGTCCTCCTGGGCATCGGCTGGATATCGCGGCGCTGGGTCCGGCGCCTCGGGGAACCGGCCCCGGCCGGAGACGGGACCGGGGCCGCGGCGGGAAGCGATGCCGAGGCCACCGGCGAGGAGCCGACGGATGTCGTCGAAGCGGACGAGGCCGCCGAGGCCGCCGAGGTGGACGCCGAGCGGGCCGAGCAGCTCGCCCGGCAGCGGGCCGCCGTCGCCACCGCCCGCCGGAAGAAGGAGCGGGACGCCGACCCCGAACGGTCCGGACTGCGCCGCTCGGTGCTCACCGAGGCCTCCGTCGCCGTCGTCCTGCTCGCCGTGACGACCGTCCTGACCTCCACCGAACCCGCCCGTACCGAGGAGGAGGCGGGCCCGGCCCGGACCGCGGCCGGCGCCCCCGCCGTCCCGAACCGTCCCGTCGACGTCCGGCTGCCCTTCGACACGGGCGGCGCGAACGGCAAGGGCACCGTGCAGCTCACCCTCGACCCCGGCCGTACGGGGGCCAACGCGCTGCACATCTATGTCGTACGGCCCGACGGGAGTGCCCTGGACGTCCCGGAGGTGAAGGTCGCCTTCACTCTGACGGCCAAGGGCATCGGCCCGCTCCCGGTCGTGCCCGACCGCATCCAGACCGGCCACTGGAGCGCGTCCGGCGTCCAGTTGCCGATGCCGGGCGAGTGGCTGATGCGGGTGACGGTCCGTACCTCCGATATCGATCAGACCACCATCGAGAAGAACGTGAAGATCGGCTGACCCGTGAGCAAGCCCAAAAGAACGCCTGTGAGCACGCCTGTGAACACGTCCGACGACACCCCTGGGAACGACGGCACCACCGTGGAGATGTCCCGGCGCCGGGTGCTCGGCACCCTCGGCGCGGCCGGGGCCGGCGGCCTGGTGGTCGGCGCGGTCAGCGGCGCCGGCATCGCCTCGGCCGTCTCGGGGGAGAGCGCCCCCAGTGCGCCCGCCCTCACGACGGTCGGGTCGACCGAGGTGATGTTTCACGGGAAACATCAGGCGGGGATCACCACGCCGCTGCAGTCCCGCGGCCATCTGATCGCCTTCGACCTCGTGCCGGGCGCGGGGCGCAAGGAGGCCGCCGCGCTGCTGCGCCGCTGGTCGACGACGGCCGGGACGCTGATGGAGGGCAAGCCGGCGAACGGCGCCGACACGGACATCTCGCTGGACGCCGGCCCTTCCTCCCTGACGCTGACGTTCGGCTTCGGCCGTACCTTCTTCGACCGCACCGGGCTCACCGCCCGCCGTCCCGCGCAGCTCGACCCGCTGCCCGCCTTCTCCTCCGACGTCCTCGACCCCAAGCGGTCGGAGGGCGATCTGTGGGTGCAGATCGGCGCGGACGACGCGCTCGTCGCCTTCCACGCGCTGCGCGCCGTCCAGAAGGACGCGGCCGGGGCGGCCCGGGTGCGCTGGCAGATGAACGGTTTCAACCGCTCGGCCGGCGCCACCGCCAAGCCGATGACCGCCCGGAACCTGATGGGCCAGGTCGACGGCACCAACAACCCCGTCCCCGCCCAGTCCGGCTTCGACCAGCGGATCTTCGTCCCCGACGGCGCGTCCGGCGCCCAGGCGTGGATGGCGGGCGGCTCCTACGCGGTCGTCCGGCGGATCCGGATGCTGCTCGACGACTGGGAGGGGCTGAGCCGGCCGGAGCAGGAGCAGGTGATCGGCCGGCGGAAGTCGGACGGCGCGCCGCTCTCCGGCGGCTCGGAGACGACCCCGCTCGATCTGAACAAGCTCGGCGCGGACGGCAAGACCGTCATCCCGAACAACGCGCACTCCCGGATTTCCGCCCCCGCACAAAATGGCGGGGCGGCGATGCTGCGCCGTCCGTTCTCGTACCACGACGGGATCGGGGCGGACGGGACGCCGGACGCCGGACTGCTGTTCATCGCCTGGCAGGCGGACCCGCTGCGCGGCTTCGTGCCGGTGCAGCGCAAGCTCGACCGGGGCGACGCGCTGTCCGCGTTCATCCGGCACGAGACGAGCGGTCTGTTCGCGGCGCCGGGCGGACCGGCGACGGGCGAGTACGTGGGACAGCGGCTCCTGGAGGCGTAGTCCCCAGGTGATCGTGCACGGTCCCGGCAGGCCGCCGGGACCGGGTGCCAAGGCGTGGACGGGCCCCGGGACCGGGGCCCGCTGCCGTTAGGGTGACTCGCATGTCAGCCACCCGGTATACGTATCTCGGTCCCGAAGGCACGTTCACGGAGGCCGCGTTGCGCACGCTGCCCGAGGCCGCGACGCGGGTGCTCGTCCCGATGGTCTCGGTGCCGGCCGCGCTGGACGCCGTACGCAACGGGGAGGCGGCCGCGGCGCTCGTCCCGATCGAGAACTCGGTCGAGGGCGGGGTGACCGCGACCCTGGACGAGCTGGCGTCCGGCGAGCCGCTGATGATCTACCGCGAGGTGCTGCTGCCGATCGCGTTCGCGCTGCTCGTACGGCCCGGGACGAAGCTCTCGGAGATCAAGACGGTCACCGGGCACCCGGTCGCCCAGCCGCAGGTGCGGAACTGGCTGCGGGCCCATCTGCCGGACGCGGTGTGGGAGTCGGCCGCCTCCAACGCGGACGGGGCCCGGCTGGTGCAGGAGGGCCGGTTCGACGCGGCCTTCGCGGGCGAGTTCGCGGCGGCGACGTACGGCCTCGAACCCCTGGTCACCGAGATCCACGACGCCGAGAACGCCGAGACGCGCTTCGTACTCGTGGGCCGGCCGGCCCGCCCGGCGGCGCCGACGGGCGCCGACAAGACCTCGGTGGTGCTGTGGCTCGGCGACGACCACCCGGGTGCCCTGCTCGAACTCCTCCAGGAATTCGCGGTCCGCGGGGTCAACCTGATGCTGATCCAGTCCCGTCCGACGGGCGCGGGCATCGGCAACTACTGCTTCGCCGTCGACGCCGAGGGCCACATTTCCGACCGCCGGGTCGGGGAGGCGCTGATGGGGCTGAAGCGCATGTGCCCGAAGGTGCGTTTCCTCGGCTCGTATCCGCGGGCGGGCGTCGAGGCCGGGGATCTGCCGCCGCTGCGGCGCGGGACCTCGGACACCGCGTTCACGGCGGCCTCGGACTGGCTGGCTCGCGCGCAGGACGGCCGGGCCTGAAACCGGGGCCGGAGGGCCGAGAGCGGAGGCCGGGGGCGTGTTCCCCAGCTCACCTCTAGTTATCCACAGGGACACACCTCGACCTGGGGATAAGTCGACTTGCTTACACAGTCATCACCACCCCCTCCAGCCTCACCCCCGGCCGCTCCGAGCCGCCCCTTCATCCCCTATTTTCCCTGTTCGGAGCCCATTTCCTCCGGTCAAAACCTTTCCCCGACCGCGAAACCGAGGAATTCCTCCACCCGATCGCCCCCTTCCCTCGTCCACAGATTTCCCGCACAGCCTGTGGATAACTTGAGCGGGGTGGGGACGGGCGGCGCGGCTCCGCCCCGCCCGGAAGTCCGAATAGGGAAAGGAAAGAAAGAAATCAATTCGGGCAAAACGCCATAGAACTCCCTTTTATGGAGGGCGACGCTCCCGGCCGCACCGGTAGCCTGGTGGGGTGATTGACCTTCGCCTGCTCCGTGAGGACCCCGACCGTGTTCGCGCCTCCCAGCGCGCCCGTGGAGAGGACGTCGACCTCGTCGACGCCCTGCTCTCCGCCGATGAGCGGCGCAGGTCGTCCGGCGTCCGCTTCGACGAGCTCCGTTCCGAGCAGAAGGCGCTCGGCAAGCTCATCCCCAAGGCCACTCCCGAAGAACGGTCCGAACTGCTGCGCAAGGCCGAGCAGCTGAAGACCGACGTGAAGGCCGCCGAGGCCGAGCAGAACGAGGCCGACGAGACGGCCCGCACGCTGCTGCTCCAGATCGGCAACCTCGTCCACACCGACGTCCCCGTCGGCGGCGAGGAGGACTTCGTCGTCCTCGAGACGCACGGCACGATCCGCGACTTCGCCGCCGAGGGCTTCGAGCCCAAGGACCACTTGGAGCTCGGCGAGGCGCTGGGCGCCATCGACGTCGAGCGCGGCGCCAAGGTCTCCGGCTCGCGCTTCTACTACCTGACCGGCGTCGGCGCCCTGCTGGAGCTCGCGCTCGTCAACGCGGCGATCGCCCAGGCCACCGAGGCCGGCTTCACCCCGATGCTCACCCCGGCGCTGGTCCGCCCGCGCGCCATGGAGGGCACCGGCTTCCTCGGCCAGGCCGCCGAGAACGTGTACCACCTGGAGAAGGACGACTTCTACCTGGTCGGTACGTCCGAGGTGCCGCTCGCCGCGTACCACATGGACGAGATCATCGAGGCCGACAAGCTGCCGCTGCGCTACGCCGGCTTCTCGCCGTGCTTCCGCCGCGAGGCCGGCACGTACGGCAAGGACACCCGCGGCATCTTCCGCGTCCACCAGTTCGACAAGGTCGAGATGTTCTCGTACGTCGCGCCGGAGGACGCCGAGGCCGAGCACCGCCGGCTCCTGGAGTGGGAGAAGCAGTGGCTCACCTCCCTGGAGCTGCCCTTCCAGGTCATCGACGTCGCCACCGGCGACCTCGGCGCCTCCGCCTCGCGCAAGTTCGACTGTGAGGCGTGGATCCCGACCCAGGGCAAGTACCGCGAGCTGACCTCCGCCTCCAACTGCGACGGCTTCCAGGCCCGCCGCCTCTCCATCCGCATGCGCGAGGAGAAGGACGGCAAGAAGGCCGTGCAGCCGCTGGCCACCCTGAACGGCACGCTGTGCGCCGTCCCGCGCACCATCGTGGCGATCCTGGAGAACCACCAGCTCCCCGACGGCTCGGTGCGCGTGCCCGAGGTGCTGCGTCCGTACCTCGGCGGCCGTGAGGTCCTGGAGCCGGTCTCCAAGTGAGCGCGTTCCCCTACCGTCTGGTCGCGACGGATCTCGATGGCACGCTGCTGCGGGCCGACGAGTCCGTCTCGGTCCGGACGCGCGACGCGCTGAAGGCGGCCGCGGCCGCCGGCGCGGCGCACATCATCGTGACCGGCCGCGGTGTTCCCTGGACCCGGCCCATCCTCGACGACCTCGGCTACGAGGGGATCGCGGTGTGCGGGCAGGGCGCGCAGGTCTACCACGCGGGCGAGCGCCGGCTGCTGACCTCGCTGACGCTGGACCGGAAGCTCGGCGCGCTCGCCATGGCCAAGCTGGAGGCGGAGGTCGGCCCGCTGGCCCTGGCCGCCAGCCGCGACGGCCTGGACGGCGAGGTCCTGGTCGGCCCCGGCTACCGGCACCAGGACGGGCCGCTGCCGTACGTCCCGTTCGAGGACCCGGCCGCGGTGTGGGCGGAGCCGCTCACCAAGCTCTACATCCAGCATCCGACGCTGAGCGACGACGAGCTGACCCGGGTCGCCCGGCAGACCGTCGGCGGGCTCGTGGACGTCGTCCTGGCCGGTCCCGACATCGTGGAGATCGTCCCGCTCGGCCTCAGCAAGGCGACCGGTCTGTCGCTGGCCGCGCGCCGGCTGAAGGTGAAGCCCGTGGACACGATCGCCTTCGGCGACATGCCCAACGACATACCGATGTTCGGCTGGGCGGCCCACGGCGTGGCCATGGCCAACGCCCATCAGGAACTCAAGGCCGTGTCCCACGAGGTGACCGGCTCGAACGAGGAGGACGGCATCGCGACCGTCCTGGAGCGCCTGCTCGACGCCTGACGTCATATGCCTGACGTCAGGCATATGACGTCCTGAGGCACCCGTACGGACACGCGTACGGGAACGGGGCGGCCCGCGCGGTTCGCCGCCGCGCGCTCGAAGCGGCCGCCCCGTTCCCGTGTCTCTAGTGTGCGCCGCCCGACCCGGCCTCCTCCAACGGTTTTCCCCTGCTCAGCGGCCAGAAGGCCAGCCCGATCAGCAGCGAGATCGCGTGCCCGAGATCGGTGTACGTATGGCTGCTGACCAGCGGCACGACGAAGAACACCACCACGCCGACCAGGTAGAACCAGCGCCAGGGCCGCGGCAGCCGGTACGTGAGGATCCCGGCAGACGCCGCGAGTCCGTAGCTCACCCCGATGTCGACGACGTGCGCCATGCTGCGCGGCACGTCGTGGTCCTGGATCGCCTGCAGGACCACCTTCTGGCTGATGAGGGTGGCGGCGACGTGCGCGGTGGCGACGACGACCAGCCATTTCAGGGTGCCGAGCCAGCGCTCCACGGGCGCGTGGAGCAACTCGAAGAGCAGGGCGTAGAAGAACAGGCTCTCCGGGTTCTCGATCCAGAAGGCGCTGCCGATGAGCGCCCGCATCGGGTGGCGGGCGAGCTCGTAGAGGTTGCTGCTGTTGCGGTGCAGCAGATAGTGGTCGACGCCTTCGGGGGCGAGCGCGATGACCAGGCTGGTGAGCGCGATGACGGCCAGCCACACATGCGTACCGGGTGACGATCGCACCCACGACCTGATCGGTCGGGACGGTTCGCCACCCGGTACGGGGGAGTCGGTGTCGCTCGGCACGTTCCCGTGCCTATCACCCCGTCCGGGGTGTTTCATGAGCGAAACCGGAGTAAAGCGGAGAAACTCAGAAATTGATCATGTGACCGGCGATGCCGTGGATCGCTTCCTTGACCGCCTCGCCCAGGGTCGGGTGGGCGTGCACGTTGCGCGCGACCTCGTGGACCGTGAGGTCCCACTGCTGCGCCAGGGTCAGCTCGGGCAGCAGCTCGGTGACGTCCGGGCCGATCAGGTGGGCGCCGACGATCTCGCCGTACTTCGCGTCGGCGACGATCTTCACGAAGCCGGTCGGGTCGCCGAGGCCGTGCGACTTGCCGTTCGCGGTGAACGGGAACTTGGCGACCTTGACGTCGTAGCCGCGCTCGCGCGCCTGCTTCTCGGTGTAGCCGAAGCTGGCGATCTGCGGCTGGCAGTAGGTCGCGCGCGGAATCATCGCGTAGTCGAGCTCCATCGTCTCGGCGTCCGAGAGGGTCTCGGCGGCGATGACACCCATGGCCTCGGCGTTGTGCGCGAGCATCAGCTTCGCGGTCACGTCGCCGATGGCGTAGATGTGCGGGACGTTGGTGCGGCAGCGGCCGTCGACGTCGATCGCGCCGCGCTCGGTGAGGGCGACGCCGGTGTTCTCCAGGCCGTAGCCGGCGACATTCGGGGCGAAGCCGATGGCCTGCAGGACCTTGTCGGCCTCCAGGACCTTCTGCGCGCCGTCCTTGCCGGTGACGGTGACGCGGACCTGCGGGCCGGACTCGTCGATGGACTCGACACGGGTGGAGGTGAGGACGTCGATGCCGAGCTTGCGGTACTGCTTCGCCAGCTCCTTCGACACCTCCTCGTCCTCCAGCGGAGCGACCCGGTCGAGGAACTCGACGATGGTGACCTTGGTGCCGTAGCTGTTCAGCACGTACGCGAACTCGATGCCGATGGCGCCGGCGCCGGCGATGACGATCGACTGCGGGGCGTCCTCGGCGAGGATCTGCTGCTCGTACGAGACGACGCGGTCGCTCAGCGCGGTGCCGGGCAGCAGGCGCGGGGAGGCGCCGGTGGCGATGATGCAGTTGTCGAAGGTGATCGTCTGCGTGGTGCCGTCGGCCTTCGCCACCTGGAGGGTGTGCGCGTCGAGGAAGGTGCCCCGGCCGTCGAACTCGGTGATGCCGTTCTTCTTCATCAGGTAGTGGACGCCCTTGACGCGGCCGTCCGCGACCGTGCGGCTGCGGCGGAACGCCTCGCCGTAGTCGAAGGAGACCGTGCCGTCGACCTTGATGCCGAAGGTCTTCGCCTCGTGCGTGAAGATGTGGGCGAGCTCGGCGTTGCGCAGCAGGGCCTTGGTCGGGATGCAGCCGACGTTCAGGCAGACGCCGCCCCAGTACTTCTCCTCGACGACCGCGACCCGCTTGCCCAGCTGGGCGGCGCGGATGGCGGCGACATAGCCGCCGGGGCCAGCTCCGAGTACGACGACGTCGAAGCGGTCTGACATGGCTGACTCCCGAAGGTGATGAGGGTGTTCGGTCCGCGTACGTGCCCACAGTAGCTCCGACATCCGGCGGCAGACGGGGCGGCGGTGAGCGCAGTTGTAGGATGACTGGGCAACCGGGTGAATGACTCCCGGCCGGGACAGGAATCCAAGGGACCGCGGAGGACGGCGATGGCATTGAAGGCGGCGGGGCGGACCTCGCTGGTGGACTCGGTGGTCGGGCAGCTGCGCGCGCAGCTCACGAACGGCGAATGGGCCGTGGGCGACCGCATCCCCACCGAACACGAGCTCGCCCAGCTCCTCGGCGTCGGCCGCAACACCGTCCGCGAGGCGGTCCGCGTCCTCGTCCACGCCGGGCTCCTGGAGTCCCGGCAGGGCAACGGCACATTCGTCAGGTCCACCGCCGACCCGGCCGCCGTGCTCAACAGCGTGCGGCACGCGGGCGCGCGCGACGTCCTGGAACTGCGCGCCGCCCTGGAGGCCGAGGCGGCCCGCCTCGCGGCCGTCCGGCGCGACACCCACGACCTGCTGCGGCTGCGGGCGGCCCTGGCCACCCTGCGCGAGGAGGGCGACCGGGACGCGGACGCCGACCTGGCCTTCCACCTCGCGGTCGTCGAGGCCACCCACAACGCGGCCTTCCGCGAGGTGTACCGCTTCTTCTCCACCCAGGTGCACGAGGTGCTGAGCAGCTCGCTCGACGACACCGCGATGCCGCCGGTGGACATCGACGCGCACGAGGCCGTGGTCGCGGCCATCGAGCGGGGGGACGCGGAGGCCGCGCAGGCGGGCGCGCGCGAGCTGCTGCGGCTGCCGATGGCGACGCATCTGCTGCTGTCGGAGACGGACGACCCGCCACAGGCCCCGGCGGACGAGGAGGTGTCCCGGTGACGGTGACCGAGGGAAGTACCACCGCATCGGCCCCGGCCGGCGCACCGGCCACGATCCGGTCCTCCGCCGGGACGGACGCGCCCCGCCGCTCCCCGCTCGCGCACCCCGCGCTGCTGCTCGTCGGCATCGTGCTGGCCTCGCTCAACATGCGCGCCGCCCTGTCCAGCGTCTCGCCGCTGGTCGGCGAGCTGGCGCAGGAGTACGGACTGTCGTCGGCCACCAGCTCCCTGGTGACCTCGGTGCCGGTGCTCTTCCTCGGGCTCGGCGCCTTCGTCGCGCCCTGGCTCGGGCGGCGCTTCGGCCCCGAACGGGTGCTGTTCGGCGCCCTGCTGCTGCTCGCCGCGGGCGCCCTCGTCCGCGCCCTGCCGTCGGTCACCGCGCTGTACGGCGGCGGTGTCCTCGTCGGCACCGCGATCGCCGTCCTGAACGTCCTGATGCCCGGCCTGGTCAAGCGGGACTTCCCGGACCGGGCCGCGGCCATGACCTCCGTCTACACGGGCTCGATGATCGCGGGTGCCACCCTCGGCGCGGCCGCGTCCGTCCCGCTGGAGCACGCCCTCGGCGGCTGGCGCGGTTCGCTGGCCTCCTGGTCGGTGCTCGCCTGCTTCGCGGCCCTCGCCTGGCTGCCGCAGCTCCTGATCCGGCGGGCGCCGCTCCAGGTGCGTACGGTCGCGGGTACGGGCTCCGGTTCGGGCGCGCGCCCCGCGGTGGCCCCGGGGACGGCGGCCCGGGCCCTGGAGCACCGTTCGGTGTGGCGGTCGCCGCTCGCCTGGCAGGTGACCCTCTTCATGGGCTTCCAGTCGCTGTGGACGTACGTCCTGATCGCCTGGATGCCGACGATCTTCACGGACCACGGGATGAGCCGGTCGACGGCCGGCGTCATCTTCGCCTTCAACAACCTGGTCCAGGTCGCGGGCGCCTTCGCCGTGCCCCTGCTGGCCGGCCGGATGCGCAGCCAGCGCCCGCTGGTCGTGCTCGTCACGTCCATGGTCGCGGCCGGATACGTGGGCCTCATGGTCGCCCCGGTGCAGGGCGCCTGGCTCTGGTCGGCGGCCCTCGGCGTGGGCCAGGGCGGGGCGGTGGGCCTCGCGCTCACCCTGATCGTGCTGCGCTCGGGCGACGCGATGACGGCCGCCCGGCTCTCCGGCATGTCCCAGACCGTCGGCTACCTGCTCGCCGCCTTCGGCCCGCTGGCCGCCGGCACCCTGCACCAGGCGACCGGCTCCTGGACGGCGCCGATCATCGCGGTTCTCGGCATATGCGTGGCGGCCCTCGGCGTGGGCCTGCTCGCGGCCCGCGACCGTACGGTCTGACGTACGAACGACGGGTGAAGCAGCTCTACGGGTACGGGCTCCGGGCGCGCCTCCTGAGGGAGACCGCGCCCGGAGCCCGTACCCGTACCGCTCCTCACAGGAAGCGGGCATATGCCTGCCTGAGGGGCTACTCCTCGCCCGCCAGGCTCATCGTCCGCAGCTTGTACCCCGCGAACCAGGTCGCCCCGATCGTCACGGCGACCAGCAGCGTCACGGACGTCGGCAGCCCGACCTCGGAGCTGACCAGCCCGTCCCCGGTGACCTTCTCGGCCAGCGCGAGCGCCCACTGCTGGACGCTGAGGGTGCGGGCGCCCGCGATCAGCGAGCCGAACAGGGCCTCCCACACCAGGGCGTAGACCAGGCCGATGACGACGGCGTGCCGGCTGACCGTGCCGAGGAGCAGGAAGAGCGCGCTGTACGCGATGGAGGCGACCAGCGACGCCACGGTGAAGGCGACGGCCACCTGCTGCCCGTTGCCGTTCAGGATGTATCCGGCGATCAGGGTCGGCAGCGCCGAGAAGACCATGGTCACGGCGATGGCGACGATCAGCTTGGTGAACACGATCGTCGGCCGCTTCACCGGCTTGGCCAGCAGATAGACGATCGAGCCGTCGTCGATCTCCGGACCGATCGCTCCGGTGCCGGCGATCACGCCGATCAGCGGCACCATCGTGGCGAGCGCGAACCCGCCGAGGACGTCGGCGGCGACCTGGTCGTCGGCGCCGTTGAACATCCGGACCGCGGCGGCGATCACGATCAGCATCGCGGGCAGCGCGAACAGGATCAGCGCCCGCCTGCGGCCCAGGAGGGCCCGGTAGGTGAGCCGGGCGACGGTGGGGTTGTACATGGGAGTCGGGCTCCTTTCAGGCCGCTACGAGATACGAGAAGACGGATTCGAGGGACTCGTCCGACGGCGAGACCGTCAGCAGCCGGATGCCGCGCTCCTGGGCGACCTTCGGCAGCAGTTCGGTGAACCGGCCGAAGTCCACGGCCTGGACGCGCAGCCCTCCGCCGTCCGCGTGGTCGACCTCGATGCCGGCCGTCGACGGGTCGGCGATCAGCGCGGCGGCCAGCGCCCGGTCGTCGCTGGACCGCACCAGATAGCGGTGCGGCCGGTCGGTCATCAGCCGGCGGATCCGCCGGAAGTCGCCGGAGGCGGCGTGCCGGCCGGCCACGATGACCTCGATGTGCGAGGCGAGCTGCTCGACCTCCTCCAGGATGTGCGAGGAGAACAGGACCGTACGGCCCTCGGCGCCCATCCGGCGCAGCAGGTCCATCAGCTGCATGCGCTGGCGCGGGTCCATGCCGTTGAACGGCTCGTCGAGCAGCAGCACGGACGGCTCGTGGACGAGCGCCGAGGCCATCTTCACGCGCTGCCGCATGCCCTTGCTGTACGTGGAGATCTTGCGATCCTGGGCATATTCCATCTCGACCGTGGCCAGCGCCCGCCGCGCCTCCTCGTCCCCGAGGCCCTGCAACTCGGCGTTGGCGACGACGAACTCGCGTCCGGTGAGGAAGTCGTACATCGCCTCCCGCTCGGGGACGATGCCGATCGAGCGGTAGACGGACTCGTTGCGCCAGATCGTCTCCCCGTCGAGGGTGACGCTGCCGGCGGAGGGCGCGAGGAACCCGCCCATCATGTTGATGAGAGTGGACTTCCCGGCGCCGTTGGGGCCGAGCAGACCGGTGACGCCCGGGCCGACGGTCATGGTGACGTCGTTGACGGCCACGACGTTGCCGAACCAGCGGGAGACGTGGTCGATGGTGAGAACGCTCATGGGCGCGGCCCGTTCTGGAGAAGGGGGCGGGTAGGCGACGGGGAGTACGCCGGGGTCGGCGTCGTGCCGATCACAGGCCGACCTTCCGGTAACGGCGCATCAGCACCCCGTACGAGCCGGCGATCAGCGCGAGGACGACCAGCAGGTAGACCACGCCGGCCCCGGCGCCCGGCGCCACGGACGCGCCGCCGGGGAACGCCGTCGGCGCCTCCAGGAAGGCCGACTGCACCCCGTCGATGAGGGTGATCGGCGAGAAGAGGCCGATCCACTGGATGGCACCCGGATTGTCGGTGCCGTACGCGATGCCCTGGAGCGTGGAGACCGCGCCGTACGAGATCACCAGCGTGGCGATGACGGCGGCGACACCGAAGCCGCGGCGCGGCGTGAGGGCGGCCATGACCAGGCCGATGCCGCCGAACAGCAGCGACAGCAGCGCCACCGAGGCCAGGCCCTCGCCGAACATCGTGGTCTGGGTCCCGAAGTCCATCTTGGCGAGCAGCGATCCGATCCACATGATCAGGAGGGGCGAGGCGGTGAGGATGAACAGCGCCGACGTCATCGCGCCGAACTTGGCGAGGACGTAGTCCACCCGCTCGATCGGGCGGGCGAAATACAGCGGCACCGTACGGAAGCGCAGGTCGCGGGAGACGGACTGCGGGGCCTGGGCGGCCACGAAGATGCCGATGACCATCTGCAGGAACACCGCGTACTGGGTGTACTCGATGGCCAGCTTCGAGGACTTGGTGAAGACCGCGACCGCCACGATGATCAGCGCGGGCACGCACATCACGGCGAACAGCAGCATCGGCAGCACCTTGGACTTGGCGCTGCGGCCCAGTCCGAACGCGCCGCGCAGCGACTGCGAGAACAGCGCCTTGCGGGCGGACGCGCGGCCGAGGCGGGGGCCGTCGTAGCCGCGGTATCCGATGTTGTGGATACGGGTGGCCTCGGGGCCCGCCTGACCGGCCGTTCCCGCCGGTCCTGCCGTTCCTGTCCGGCCTGCCGTTCCTGTCTGTCCGGCCTGGACGGAGCCGGGAGTCGGGGACGTCATCGCGTCGGCACCTCCTTCTCCTTCTGCTGCTCTGCCTGGGCCGGCACCTGCGTCTGCGGCTGTGCCTGCGTCTGGTCGCCGGTCGTGAAGACCTCGGCGATGTGGTGACGGCGCTGTTCCATGCGGACCAGGCCGAGGCCGAGGCCGGCGACGGTGTCGCGGACCAGGTCGTACGTCTCCTCGCCGGGCGCCTCCAGGAGGAGGATGTGCCCCGCGCCGGGCAGTCCGTCCTCCACGCCCGCGTGGAGGGTGACTCCGGCGGTGGTGAGCGCGGCGCGCAGCGCCTCCGCGCCGTCCGGGTGCGCGTCGGAGTCGGTGACCTCGACCGCGAGGGTGGTGGTGGTGCGGGTGAAGTCGCTGGTGGAGCTGGAGCGCAGGAGCCGGCCGCCGTCGATGACGACGACGTGGTCGCAGGTCCGCTCCAACTCGCCGAGCAGGTGCGACGTGACGAGGACCGAGATCCCGAAGTCCGTCCACACCCGCCGGATCAGGCCGAGCATCTCGTCGCGGCCGACCGGGTCGAGGCCGTTGGTCGGCTCGTCGAGCAGCACCAGGCGCGGGTCGTGGACCAGGGCCTGGGCCAGCTTCACGCGCTGCTTCATGCCGGTCGAGTAGCCGCCCATGGGGCGGTAGCGCTCCTCGTACAGGCCGACGTGGCGCAGGGTGTCGGCGGTCCGTTCGCGGGCGGCGGTCGCCGGCAGCCCGGACATGCGCGCCATGTGGACGACGAACTCGGTGGCCGAGACGTCGGGTGGCAGGCAGTCGTGCTCCGGCATGTAGCCGACCTGTTCCCGGATCCGGTCGCCGGCGGTGGCGACGTCGAGTCCGAGGACCTCGGCGCGGCCCTCGGTGGCCGGGGACAGGCCGAGCAGGATCTTGATCATCGTGGACTTGCCGGCTCCGTTGGCACCCACCAGTCCGGTCACGCCGGGCCCGATGTCCAGGGAGAGCCGGTCAAGCGCGGTCACCCGGGGGAACCGCTTGCTGAGGCTTTCGGTCGCGATCACAGTCACGTTCTCGACGGTAGTGGCGTGCGTCACGGGCGTCGTCAGACCAACGGTCCGATCCGTCTCCCCCTCCAGATGTACGGGGGCCGTAGGGGATCCACGACGAGAAGCGGACGGTGGCGGCGGCTCCCCTGGTTGTCCACAGGCTCGCGCACACCCCTTGACGCAGCCGCCGACCATTGTCACATTCATCAGTGTCAAGTTACGGCTACGTAGCGCGGCCGGCGCTCATACGGGACGGGCGGGGTGGTGGCATGGCAGCGGCGGGTACGGCGGGCGGCACGGGAGTGGGCACGGCGGCGACGCGTGAACTCACGGCGGAGCTGCGGGGGTTCAGGGAGACGCAGCGGCTCGCGTACGCGTGCGCGGAGGCCGTCGCGGCCCAGCTGAGGCCCGGGGTGACGGAGCGCGACGCGGCGCGGATGCAGCGGGAGTGGCTGTACGCGCGCGGGGTGAAGGACTGGTTCCACCGGCCCTTCGCCTGGTTCGGCGACCGCACGGCGTTCGTCGACTTCAGGATCCCGCTCCAGTTCTTCCCCACCAACCGGCGCCTGGAGGCGGGGATGCCGTTCATCCTCGACATGGCCCCGGTGTACAAGGGCTACACGGCGGACATCGGCTACTCCGGCTGCCTGGGCCTCAACCCCGTCCACGACAAGCTGCTCGCCGACCTGGAGGAGCACCGGGCGCTGATCCTGCGCGAGGTGCGCGAGCGCCGCACCCTGCGGGAGATCTACGAGGACGTGGACCGGCTCATGGTCCGCCAGGGATACGCCAACCGGCACCGCGCCTACCCCTTCGGCGTCATCGCCCACAAGGTCGACCGGGTGCGCGAACGCCGTTTCGCGCCCACCCTGTTCGGCTTCGGCGCCGAGTCCCTCAAGGGGCTGGCGAGCGACGCCCTGCACGGCCACCGGGACGGCTGGTCGCCGCTCTGGTCGCCGTACAAGTTCTCCGACCACCCGCCGAAGCCGGGCCTGTGGGCGGTCGAGCCGCACCTCGGATTCCGGGGCACGGGCGCGAAGTTCGAGGAGATCCTCGTCGTCACCGACTCCCGGGACCCCGAGGAGAGCGCGTTCTGGCTCGACGACGACCTGCCGCACGTACGGCGCTGGAACGAGGCGGCGGCATGAGCGACGCGCGCGAAGCGAAGGGCCCGGCCCGTACCGCGGGCGATCACGACCACGAACACGACAGCAGTGGCAAGGCGAGGGGAAGGGGAGAGCCGATGACGGACGGCACCGGGCTGAGCGGGGCGCGCGAGCGCCGGATCCGCACGGGCGGAATCGAGCTGTGCGTGGCCGAGTTGGGCGACGCGAGCCGGCCGACGGTCCTGCTCGTCCACGGCTTCCCGGACTCCAAGGAGGTGTGGTCGAAGGTCGCGCCGCGGCTCGCCGAGCGCTTCCACGTGGTGCTGTACGACGTCCGGGGCCACGGCCGCTCGACGGCTCCGGTCCCGCTGCGCGGCGGGTTCACCCTGGAGAAGCTGACGGACGACTTCCTTGCCGTCGTGGACGCGGTCAGCCCGGACCGGCCGGTCCACCTGGTCGGCCACGACTGGGGTTCGGTGCAGTCCTGGGAGTTCGTGACGGTGGCGCGGACCGAGGGCCGGATCGCGTCCTTCACCTCGATGTCCGGACCGTCCCTCGACCACTTCGGGCACTGGATCAAGAAGCGGATGACCCGTCCCACCCCGCGCCGGGTGGGGCAGCTCCTCGGCCAGGGCGCCAAGTCCTGGTACGTGTACGCGCTGCACACGCCCAAGCTGCCCGAGCTGGCCTGGCGCGGACCGCTCGGCAAGCGCTGGCCGGCGCTCCTGGAGCGGATGGAGGGCATCCCGGCCGGCGGCTACCCGACCGACACGCTGGGCTCGGACGCGGCGAACGGCGCCTGGCTCTACCGGGACAACGTGCGCGCCCGGCTCACGCACCCGCGCCCCGACGCGTACGCGCACGCGCCCGTCCAGCTGATCACGCCGACCGGTGACGCCTTCCTCTCCGAGCGGCTCTACGACGAGCTGGGCGACTGGGTGCCGGACCTGACCCGGCGCACCCTGCCCGCCAAGCACTGGGTGCCGCGCACCCGGCCCGACCAGCTGACGGCCTGGATCACCGCGTTCGTCGACCGGCACGAGCGGTCCGACGGCCCGGCGGCGGCTGCCCCGAAGACGGCGAAGAGCGGGACGCGGCCGGAGTACGCGGAGCGGTTCGGCGGCCAGCTGGTCCTGGTGACCGGGGCGGCGAGCGGCATCGGCCGGGCCACCGCGTTCGCCTTCGCGGAGGCCGGCGCGCGGGTGATCGCGGTGGACCGGGACGCCGAGGGCGCGGCCCGTACGGCCGAGATGTCCCGGCTCATCGGGGCGCCCGCGGCCTGGGGCGAGACCGTCGACGTGGCCGACGAGCAGGCGATGGAGAAGCTCGCCGCGAAGGTCGCGGAGGAGTACGGCGTGGTCGACGTCCTCGTCAACAACGCGGGCATCGGTCTGACCGGCTCCTTCTTCGACACCACCAGCGAGGAGTGGCAGCGGGTCCTCGACGTCAATCTGTGGGGCGTGATCCACGGCTGCCGCTTCTTCGGGGAGCGGATGGCCGAGCGCGGCCAGGGCGGCCACATCGTCAACACGGCCTCGGCCGCCGCCTTCCAGCCGTCGCGCGCCCTGCCCGCGTACAGCACGTCGAAGGCGGCGGTGCTGATGCTGAGCGAGTGCCTGCGGGCCGAGCTCGCCGAGCGGGGCATCGGGGTCTCGGCGATCTGCCCGGGCATCGTGAACACCGGCATCACGTCCACCGCCCGGTTCGCGGGCGTGACGGACGCGGCCGAGGAGAAGCGGCGGCAGAAGAAGGCCTCGCGGCTGTACGGGATGCGCAACTACCCGCCGGAGAAGGTCGCGGACGCGATCCTGCGCGCGGTGCTGCGCGACCAGGCCGTGGTGCCGGTGACCCCGGAGGCACGCGGGGCGCACGCGCTGTCCCGGCTCTCGCCGGGCGTGCTGCGGGCGTTCGCGCGCTGGCAGCCGCCGGCGTAGGGCGTCCGCCCGTACAGGGGTCGGCTGGTTCGGGGGCGGGTCGTACCATCGGGTGGAAGGATCGGTCGGTGGGAGCGGATTTGTCGGAGCAGTCGGTACCCGCGGAGTACCGGATCGAGGATCTGGCCCATCGCAGTGGGGCCACCGTGCGCACGATCCGTGCCTACCAGGACCGCGGCCTGCTGCCCCGCCCGGAGCGTCGCGGCCGGTCGAACGTCTACGGCGACGCCCATCTGGCCCGGCTGCGGCAGATCGCCGACCTGCTCGACCGCGGCTACACCCTCGCCTCCATCAAGGAGCTCCTGGAGGCGTGGGACGCCGGGCGCGGGCTCGGCGGGGTGCTCGGTCTGGTCGCCGAGGTCGACGGGCCGTGGACGGACGAGGAGGCCGACCGGATCTCGCGCGCCGAGCTCGACGCGCGGTTCGGCGGCGAGCCCGACGAGGACGCGGTCCGGGAGGCCATCGAGCTGGGTGTCCTGGAGCGGGTCGCGGGCCGGGAGAGCGAGGAGTACCTGGTCCCGAGCCCCCAGGAGCTGGCGGTGGCGGCCGAGTTGTACGCGGCGGGCGTGCCGCTCGGCGCGATCACCGGCCATCTGCGGGAACTTCGCGGCCAGGTCGAGCACATCGCCGCCCGTTTCCTGGAGTTCACGAGCGAGCATGTCTTCGCCCGCTATCTGGAGCACCGCCCGCCGACGGACGCGGACGCGACGGAGGCGGCGACCCTGGTCCGGCGGCTGCGGCCGCTCGCCCAGCAGACCGTGGACGCGGAACTGGCCCGCGCGATGCGCCTGTTCGCGACCCGCCACCTCCAGTTCCACCTCTCCCCGGACGCGCCCGCGCCGAGCGACCACGAGCCCCGCGCGGTGACCCTGCCGGGGGAGACGATCCGCGCCGTGCAGAAGCTCGTTGGCGAGCGGAACGTGTCGGCGTTCATCGCCGCGGCTGCCGAACGGGAAGTCCAGACACGAACATTGGATGCACTTGCCTCAACTGGGGCCGAGAGTAACGAAATCCATCAGACTGGTTGATTTCGCACCCCACTTGTCCACAGAAACGCCAACGAGCCTGTGGATAAATCCACTTGGCTGTGGATCAAACCTGGGGATTCAATGAATTCGTGAATGATGAGAAACGTATCGTGCGAGTGTCGAAGTACCTCTCGAAACATCTACGGCACCAGCCCGAACGCATCGGACTGACCCTCGACGCCCACGGCTGGACCGAGATCGACGCGCTCCTGCGCGCCGCCGCCGACCACGGCTTCCGGATCACCCGCGCCGAACTCGACCACGTCGTCGCCGCCAACGACAAGAAGCGCTTCACCATCGAGGGCACCCGCATCCGCGCCGCCCAAGGCCACACCGTCCCGGTCGACCTCGACCTGCCGCCCGCCGAACCGCCCGCGTACCTCTACCACGGTACGGTCGCCGCCCGGCTCCCCGCCATCCGGACCGAGGGCCTGCGCCCCATGGCCCGCCACCACGTCCACCTCTCCCCCGACCGCGAGACCGCCACCCGCGTCGGCGCCCGCCGCGGCCGCCCCGTGGTCCTCGCCGTCGACGCGGGCGCGATGCGCCGCGCCGGCCACGTCTTCCACGTCAGCGCCAACGGCGTCTGGCTCACCGCGACGGTCCCCCCGCAATTCATCCGCTTCACCGGCTGACCCGGGACGGAGACCGGTCAGCTCACACGCATGCCCCGTTCGGGCCACCCGCCGCGTTCCTCGCGCGGGCAGTCCGGAGTCCGAGCCTGACGCTCCCGGGTCCGTCGTAGGCTCGACACCATGACTCTGCGCCTGAGCACCGTGATCCTCCCCACCGACCGTTGGGCCGAGGGAAAGAAGAAGTGGCAGCGGGCCGAGGAACTCGGCTTCCACGCCGCGTACACCTACGACCACCTGTCCTGGCGGACCTTCCGCGACGGCCCCTGGTTCGGCGCGCTGCCCACCCTCACCGCCGCCGCGACCGCCACGGAGCGCCTGCGCCTGGGCACCCTCGTCACCTCGCCGAACTTCCGGCACCCGGTGACCCTCGCCAAGGAGCTGATGTCGCTCGACGACATCTCGGGCGGCCGGGTCACCCTCGGCATCGGCGCCGGCGGCAGCGGCTTCGACGCCACCGCGCTGGGGCAGGAGCCGTGGACGCCGAAGGAGCGGGCGGACCGGTTCGCCGAGTTCGTGCCGCTGCTCGACCGGCTGCTCACCGAGGGCACGGTCACCCAGCCCGGCACCTTCTACTCCGCCGACGAGGCCCGCAACATCCCCGGCTGCGTGCAGCGCCCCCGGCTGCCGTTCGCGGTCGCCGCGACCGGCCCGCGCGGGCTCAGGCTCGCCGCCCGGCACGGGCAGGCGTGGGTGACGACCGGCGACCCGAAGCTGTACGAGGAGGGGACCCCCGAGCAGTCGCGGGCGGCCCTGGCCGGCCAGGTCGAGCGGCTCGGCAAGGCGTGTGCCGAGACCGGCCGGGACGCCTCGGAACTGGACAGGATCCTGCTTCACGGCTTCACCCCGGACCGGAACGCGCCTCTGGAGTCCCTCGACGCCTTCGTCGACTTCGCCGGCCGGCACCAGGAGCTGGGCTTCACCGAGATCGTGATCCACTGGCCGGTCCCCGATTCCGACTTCGCCGTCGACCAGGCCGTCTTCGAGGAGATCGCCACCGAGGCCGTCGCCCAGCTCGGCTGACGGCCCCGCCCGCCCCGTGTTCTCCGGCCGGTCGGCGCCCGCGCGAAGCGCCCCGGGTGACGACCGGCCGGAAACCACCGGATAAGCACCGACTCCGGCACTCAGATGTGCGGCCTCCCGCACGCCCGTGCACTTCGTGCGGAACAATGAAGCGGTGACCTCATCTGACTCCGCGCACCCCGAAAACCGGTCCGTCCGCCTGATCGCCACCGACCTCGACGGCACCCTGCTGCGGGACGACAAGACCGTCTCGGCGCGCACCGTCGCGGCCCTCGCGGCCGCCGAGCAGGCCGGCATAGAGGTCTTCTTCGTCACCGGCCGCCCCGCCCGCTGGATGGACGTCGTCAGCGAGCACGTCCACGGTCACGGCCTCGCCATCTGCGCCAACGGCGCCGCGGTGGTCGACCTCCACGGAGGAAAAACGTTTCTGGACGTGCGCCCGCTGCTGCGGCCCACCGCCCTGGACGTCGTCAAGGCACTGCGCACCACCGTCCCCGGCACCACCTTCGCCGTCGAGATGACGTCCGGGATCCACTACGAGCCGGGTTACCCGCCGTTCTTCCTCGACCCGGGCGCCACCGTCGCCGCCGCCGAAAAGCTCCTGTTCGAGGACGTTCCCGGCACCGCCGACCCCGTGCTCAAGCTGCTCGCCCAGCACCCCGAACTCGACCCGGACGCCTTCCTCGGCACGGCCCGCGAGGCCGCCGGCGGGCTCGCCTCCTTCACCCGGTCCAGCCCCACCGCGCTCCTGGAGATCAGCGGCCTCGGCGTCTCGAAGGCCTCCACCCTGGCCCGGTGCTGCGCCGAGCGCGGCATCGCGCCCGAGGAGGTCGTGGCCTTCGGCGACATGCCCAACGACATCGAGATGCTCGGCTGGGCCGGCCGTTCCTACGCCATGGGCAACGCCCACCCCGACGCCGTCGCCGCCGCCACCGGCCGCACCGCCGGCAACAACGAGGACGGCGTGGCCCTGGTCATCGAGCGGCTGGTCGCCGAAGCCGTCCACGGCCGCTGACCGCCGTTCCCCGGGGCCGGCACCCGTCCCGGTCCGGTCCCGGGACCCGGGACCCGGGACCCGGGACCACGACGTCAGAGCGGCGCCTGCCACACCACCGTCGTACCGGCGCCGTCCTCCCCGATCCCCGGGTCGCACCAGCTCGCGCCGCCCAGGGACTCGGCGCGCCGGGCCAGGTTGCGCAGCCCGCTGCGGCGGCCGCCCGACGGGATCCCGATCCCGTCGTCCGCGACCGACAACCGGACGCCCGAGGTACCGTCCGGCAGCGTGACGGTGGCGTCCAGGACCACCTCGATCCGGCTCGCCTCCGCGTGCCGGAAGGCGTTCGACAGCGCCTCGCGCAGCGCGGCGATCAGGTTCTTGCCGGTCAGCTCGCCCACCGTCGCGTCGATCGCGCCGAGGAAGCGGTGCGCGGGCTTGAAGCCGAGCGGCACGGCCGCCATGTTGATCTCCCGCAGAACACGGGTCCGCAGCCCCGACGGCGCCTCGGCCGGGCCCTGCTGGAGCGCGAAGATGGCCGTACGGATCTCCTGGATGGTCACGTCCAGCTCGTCGACCGCCTTGCCGACGCCCTCCCGCACGGCCGGCACGATCGACTTGCGCTGGGCGCTCTCCAGCATCATCCCGGTGGCGAACAGCCGCTGGATCACCAGATCGTGCAGGTCACGGGCGATCCGGTCACGGTCCTCGTACACGGCGAGCCGTTCCCGGTCCCGCTGCGCCTCGGCCATCATCAGGGCGAGCGCCGCCTGCGAGGCGAACTGCGCGGCCAGCGTCCGCTCGGCCTCCGTGAACTGCCGCGCGCCCCGGAGCCTCGGCACCGCGAGCGCGCCGAGCACCCGGCCGCCGCTCTGCAGCGACAGCAGCATCGCCGGCCCGTACCGCACGAGCGGCGTGGTCGTCCGGGAATCGCTGGAGGCGTCGGCGAGGAACACCGCCTCGCCCTCCAGCAGGCTCTCCACCACCGGGCTCTCGGGCGGGATCACCAGGCCCAGGGCCCAGACCGGCTCGTCGGCGGAGACCGCGACGACCTCCAGACCGCCCTCCCCCGCCGGCAGCAGCACGATCCCCGCGTCGGCGTCGGCGAGCCGACGGGCCTGCTCGGCGACCACGGTGAGCGCGTCGTCGGCGTCACCGCCGGACAGCAGGGCGGTGGTGACGGCGACGGAGCCGTCGATCCAGCGCTCGCGCTGCCGCGCCGCCTCGTACAGCCGCGCGTTGCCAATGGCGATCCCGGCCTCGGTGGCGAGCACCCGGACCATGTGGACGTCGTAGTCGTTGAACTCGCCGCCGTCCTTCTTCTCGGCGAGGTAGAGGTTGCCGAAGATCTCGCCCTGCACCCGTATCGGGACGCCGAGGAAGGTCCGCATCGGCGGATGGCCCGGCGGGAACCCGGCCGAGCGCGGATCGTCCGACACGTCGGCGAGCCGGATCGTCTGCGGATCGCGGATGAGCGCGCCGAGCAGTCCGGCGTGCCCGTCGGGGCGGTGGCCGATCCGGTGGGCGGTGTCCTCGCCGACGCCGTACGTGACGAAGTCGGACAGGCCGTCGCGCTCCTGGTCGACGACGCCGATGGCCGCGTACCGGGCACCGGCCAGTTCCGCCGCCGTCTCGCAGATCCGGTCGAGGGTGGTGTGCAGTTCGGGGCCTGTGCCGACGGAGCGCATCGCCTCCAGGAGCAGGGGCACGCGCGCGGTCAGCTCGGTCGACAGCCCGTGCAGGCTGCGCGTCGCCTGGGTCGCGGCGTCGAGCGGATCCGGTGCGTCGGGCGCGGTCATGTCGATGAGCCCTCGGATTCCTATGGGGCGAGAAGAGTCGGCTGAGCGGACTGCGGCGGAACCGGGGGCGTGGGCCGGGCCGGCTCTGCCCCCGGTACGACGGTAGCGCCGTCGCCGACAGGGCCGTCGGCGGGCCCGGCCGTGAGCAGCCGGTCGCTCGCCCGTTCCTGCTCCCGCATCCGCCGCAGCGGCCCGTCGGCCGCCGTCAGCTCGGCGTACGTGCCGCGCTGCACGATCCGGCCCCGGTCGAGGACGACGACCTCGTCGACGGCGTCGAGGCCGTGCAGCCGGTGGGTGATGAGGACGGTGGTACGGCCCTCGGTGGCGCGCAGCAGGTCGTCGGTGAGCGCGTCGGCGGTGGCCAGGTCCAGGTGCTCGGCCGGCTCGTCGAGGACGAGGACGGGGAAGTCGGCGAGCAGCGCGCGGGCGAGCGCGAGGCGCTGCCGCTGGCCGCCGGAGAGCCGCGATCCGTGCTCGCCGACCAGGGTGTCGAGCCCGTCGGGCAGGGTGTCCACCCAGTCCAGGAGCCGAGCGCGGCGCAGCGCGGCGCGCAGTTCGCCGTCGCTCGCGCCGGTCCGGGCGAGCCGCAGGTTCTCGCGCAGGGTGCTGTCGAAGAGGTGGGCGTCCTGGGCGCACAGGCCGACGAAGCGGCGGACGTCGTCACTGTCGAGGTCCCGGGCGGGCACCCCGCCGAGCCGGTACGCGCCGGACTCGGTGTCCAGGAAGCGCAGCAGCACCTGGGCGAGCGTGGTCTTGCCCGAGCCGGACGCGCCGACCACGGCCACCCGGCGTCCGGCCTCCAGACGGAGCCCGAAGCCGTCGAGCGCGGGCCGGTCCTGTCCGGCGTACCGGGCCGTGAGGCCGTCCAGTTCCAGCGGGAACGGGCTCGCCGGGGGAGCGGCGGGCGTGGCCGGCTCGGGGACGGGGACGGGCGCGTCGAGCACGTCGAGGACCCGCTCGGCGCTGCGTCGCACCCGCTGGCGGAACTGCAGCGCGAGCGGCAGTCCGGTGACGGCCTCGAACGCGGCGAGCGGGGTGAGGACGACCACGGCGAGCGCGACGCCGTCGAGCCGGCCGTCGTGGACCGCCGGGATGCCGACGAGCGCGGCGCCGGTCACGGTGAGGCCGCAGACCAGGGCGGACAGACCGGCGCTCAGCGCGGTGGCGGCGGACTGCCGGGAGGCGATGGCGGTGAGGGTACGGTCGGCCGCGGCGGCCCGTTCGACGCGGCCCTTCAGGGCGCCGGCGACGGTCAGTTCGGCGCAGCCGTGCAGCAGGTCGACGACCGTGGTGGTGAGCGCGCCGCGGGCGGGGGCGAGCTGCCGTTCCGCGCGCCGGGCGAGCACGGCGCCGACCAGCGGCACGGCGACTCCGGCGAGCAGCAGACCGACGGCGAGGACCGCTCCGGCCTCGGGCAGCAGCCAGCCGGTGAACGCGACCGATCCGGCACCGACGACGAGCGCGGCACCGGCCGGGAGCAGCCAGCGCAGCCAGTAGTCCTGGAGCGCGTCGACGTCCTGGACCAGCCGGGTCAGCAGGTCACCGCGCCGGGTGCGGCGCAGCCCGGCGGGCGCGATCCGCTCCAGCCGCCGGAAGACGGCGACCCGCAGATCGGCGAGCATCCGCAGCACGGCGTCGTGCGAGACGACACGCTCGGCATAGCGGAACACGGCCCGCCCGATGCCGAAGGCGCGGGTCGCGGTCACCGCGACCATCAGATAGAGCACGGGCGGCTGTTCGGAGGCCCGGGAGATGAGCCACCCGGACACGGCCATGAGACCCACGGCCGAGCCGAGCGCCAGGCTGCCGAGCAGCAGCGCGAGGGCGACCCGTCCCTTGAGCCCGCCGGCCATCGCCCGCACCCGGCCGAACACCCGCCGCGCGGACGGCGTCGCCGGGCCCGCTTCCTCCATGGCCCCGGTCCGCCGCGTCTCCCCCGCGGGATCCGCCACGGCGTCGCTCGCGACGACCGCACCGCCGTCCTTCACCAGGGCCGCGGTTTCACGTGCGACCGGCTTCCGCACGGACGACTCGCCCGCGCTCGGCCCCTCGACACCGATCCGCACCACACGGTCCGCGACCGCGAGCAGGGCCGGCCGGTGCACGACCAGCAGCACCGTACGGCCGACCGCGAGCCGGCGGACGGCGTCGACGACCCCGGCCTCGGTCGCTCCGTCGAGCGCGGCGGTCGGCTCGTCGAGCAGCAGCAGGGGCCGGTCCGCGAGGAACGCCCGGGCCAGGGCGAGCCGCTGGCGCTGACCGGCGGACAGACCGGCGCCGTCCTCGCCGAGCGGGGTGTCGGCCCCCTCCGGCAGGTCGGCGACGAACCCGTCCGCGCCCGCGTCGCGCAGAGCCTGACAGACGGCCTCGTCCGAGGCGTCCGGCCGGGCGAGGCGCACGTTCTCCGCGATGGTCCCGGCGAAGAGATACGGTCGCTGCGGCACCCACGCGATCCGCGAGCGCCACTCCTCCAGGCCCAGCGAGGCGAGGTCGGCGCCCCCGACTCGTACGGTGCCGCCCTCCTCCGGGCGTGCGAAGCCGAGCACCACGTCGAGCAGGGTCGACTTGCCGGCGCCGCTCGGTCCCACGAGGGCCACGGTCTCCCCGGGTTCGACGGTGAGCGAGGCCGCGTCCAGCGAGGGGGTGGCGCGGCCGGGGTGCCGTACCGTCACCTGGTCCAGTTCGAGACGTACGGACGCGGGCACCGCCCCCGTACCCCCGTCCGGCACCGGCTGTTCCAAAACCTCGAAGATCTCCTCGGCGGCGGCCAGCCCCTCCGCCGCCGCGTGGAACTGCGCGCCCACCTGCCGCAGCGGCAGATACGCCTCGGGCGCCAGGATCAGGATGACGAGTCCGGTGGCGAGGTCGAGGCTGCCGTGGACCAGCCGCATGCCGATGCCGACCGCGACCAGCGCGACCGACAGCGTCGAAAGCAGTTCCAGGGCGAAGGAGGAGAGGAAGGCGATCCGCAGCGTCCGCATGGTCGCCCGCCGGTACCCGGCGGTGATCTTCCGGATGTTCTCGGCCTGCGCCTTGGCCCGGCCGAACACCTTGAGCGTCGGCAGTCCGGCCACCACGTCGAGGAAGTGTCCCGAGAGCCGGGAGAGCAGCTTCCACTGACGGTCCATCCGGGCCTGGGTGTACCAGCCGATGAGGATCATGAAGACCGGGATGAGCGGCAGCGTCACCACGATGATCGCCGCCGAGACCCAGTCCTCGGTGACGATCCGGGCGAGGACCGCCACCGGCACCACGACCGCGAGCCCCAGCTGGGGCAGATAGCGGGCGAAGTAGTCGTCGAGCGCGTCCACGCCCCGGGTCGCGAGCGCGGCCAGCGAACCGGCCTTCTGCCCGCTGAGCCATCCGGGCCCGAGGTGCGCGGCCTGCTGAAGAAGCCGGCCGCGCAGTTCGGACTTGACCGCCGCGCTGGCCCGGTGGGCGGCCAGTTCGGTGAGCCAGGAGACCAGCGCCCGCCCCACCGCCACGATGGCGAGCAGCACCAGCGGCGTGGTGAGACCGGAGACCGGCAGGCCCCTCTGGAAGGCCCCGACCACGACCTCGGCGATCAGCATCGCCTGGGCGACGATCAGCAACGCCCCGACGAGGCCGAGACCGACCACCGCGAGGAGGAAGAAGCGAGTCGCCCTGGCGTGACGGAGCAGGCGCGGATCGATCGGTTTCACGTGAAACATCCTTCCCCGGGGGTCTGTTTCACGTGAAACATCTCCCCGGAGAGGGCCGGCCCCAGCGGGGCCGGCCGGCCGGAGGGCGGATTAGTGGGCGGGTTCGGCGATGTGCTGCGTGCCGATCCGCTTGCGGAACACCCAGTAGGTCCAGCTCTGGTAGAGCAGCACCAGCGGTGTCGCGATGCCCGCGCACCACGTCATGATCTTGAGCGTGTACGGGCTGGACGACGCGTTGGTCACCGTCAGGCTCCACGCGGGGTTGAGCGTGGACGGCATGACGTTCGGGAACAGCGTCAGGAACAGCATCGCCACCGCCGCGACGATGGTGACGCCCGAGAACGCGAACGCCCATCCCTCGCGCCCGATCTGGTTCGCCCCGATCGCGGCGAGCAGGGCCACCACGGCGACCAGCATCGCGGCCAGGCTCCAGCCGTCACCGTGGTTCGTCTGGGTCCAGATGAGGAAGCCCAGCGCGGCCACGGCCGTGACGAGTCCCAGCTTGAGCGCGAGCGAGCGGGCCCGGGTGCGGATGTCCCCGACCGTCTTGAGCGCCGCGAACACCGCGCCGTGGAAGGTGAAGAGGGTGAGCGTGACCAGGCCGCCCAGGAGGGCGTACGGGTTGAGCAGGTCCCAGAAGTTGCCGACGTACTCGAAGTTCTTGTCGATCTTCACGCCGCGGACGATGTTGCCGAAGGCCACGCCCCACAGGAACGCGGGGATGAGCGAGGTCCAGAAGAGGGCGTGCTCCCAGTTGCGCTGCCAGTTCTCCTCGGGCCGCTTGGCCCGGTACTCGAAGGCGACACCACGGACGATCAGACAGAGCAGGATGATCAGCAGCGGCAGGTAGAAGCCGGAGAAGAGCGTGGCGTACCACTCGGGGAAGGCGGCGAAGGTCGCACCGCCCGCGGTGAGCAGCCACACCTCGTTGCCGTCCCAGACGGGTCCGATGGTGTTGATGAGGACGCGCTTCTCGGTCCGGTCACGGGCCAGCAGCTTGGTGAGGATGCCGACTCCGAAGTCGAATCCCTCGAGGAAGAAGTAGCCGATCCAGAGGACGGCGATGAGTACGAACCAGACGTCGTGGAGTTCCATGCCTCGATCTCCTGAGCCTCAGTACGAGAAGGCCATGGGGCGGTCGGCGTCGTCCCCGCCGATCCGGGTGGGCGGGTTGAGGTCGTCCTCGGTGAGTTCGGGCGGGCCGGCCTTGATGTACTTGACGAGCAGCTTCACCTCGATCACGGCGAGGATCGCGTACAGAGCGGTGAAGATGCTCATCGAGGTGATCACCTCACCCTGGGAGACCCCGGGGGAGACGGCGTGGCGGGTCTGCAGCACCCCGTAGACGGCCCACGGCTGACGGCCCATCTCGGTGAAGATCCAGCCCCAGGAGTTGGCGATCAGCGGGAAGGCCAGCGTCCACAGGGCCAGCAACCAGTACACGCGGGCGAGCTTGGGGTTGAGCGCCTTGTTCTTGAACAGCGCCAGATGCGGCACCTCGTCCTCGCCCGTCCTCAGCGCGGGGGCCAACCAGAACTTCTTGCGGGTCAGCCAGAGTCCGACGAGTCCGAGGAGGAAGGACGACATACCGAAGCCGATCATCCACCGGAAGCTCCAGTAGGTGGTGGGGATCATGGGCCGGTAGTCGCCGGGCCCGAACCGCGCCTGCTCCGCCTTGTTGATGTCGTTGATACCGGGAACGTGCGAGCTGAAGTCGTTGTCGGCGAGGAAGGAGAGCAGTCCGGGGATCTCGATGGCCACGGTGTTGCGGCCCTTTTCGACATCGCCGTACGCGAAGACGGAGAACGGTGCGCTGTCCTCGCCGTCCCACAGGGCCTCGGCCGCGGCCATCTTCATCGGCTGCTGCTTGAACATGACCTTGCCGAGCGTGTCACCGCTGAGCGCGGTGAGCATGCCGGCGATGACGACCGTGATCAGGCCCAGCCGGAGCGAGGTCTTCATCTCCGCGATGTGGCGCTTGCGGGCCAGGTGGTACGCGGCGATGCCGACCATGAAGGCGCCACCGGTGAGGAAGGCGGCCGAGAGGGTGTGGAAGACCTGGTTGAGGGTGGTGTTCTGGGTGAGCACCAGCCAGAAGTCGGTCAGTTCGGCGCGGCCTCGCTGGGCGTTGATCTTGTAGCCGACCGGGTGCTGCATCCAGGAGTTGGCAGCCAGGATGAAGTACGCGGAGGCGATGGTGCCGATCGACACCATCCAGATACAGGCGAGGTGGATCTTCTTCGGCAGCTTGTCCCAGCCGAAGATCCACAGACCGATGAAGGTCGACTCGAAGAAGAACGCGATCAGCGCCTCGAAGGCGAGGGGGGCGCCGAAGATGTCGCCGACGAAGCGGGAGTAGTCGGACCAGTTCATGCCGAACTGGAACTCCTGGACGATGCCCGTGACGACACCCATGGCGATGTTGATCAGGAAGAGCTTGCCCCAGAACTTGGTCGCTCTGAGGTACTTCTCCTTGTTGGTGCGCACCCAGGCCGTCTGTAGCCCTGCCGTGAGCGCGGCGAGTGAGATCGTCAGCGGGACGAAGAGAAAGTGATAGACGGTGGTGATGCCGAACTGCCAGCGCGCCAGTGTCTCGGGCGCCAAAGCGAGGTCCACGTCTTCTCCTTACATCGCCGTGGTCACATCGGCAGTCTGCCCCTTTGATCCCACACATTTCTGGAGGAACAGGGACACGCTTGTGAACGCGTTCACATTCACAAGCATTATGGCTCATATGCAATACGTACCTTTGGCCGGGGTCCCCTACCCCGAGTCACCCCTCGCCAGGGACCTCCGCCGCCTTGCCGCGCCCCTGCCGCACTCCTCTGACCAGGCGTTTTTCCATGCGGACGGCACCAGCACTCCCGTACGCCGGACCCACCCGGTGGCCCTGCGTGGGTGGGGAACCGCGTGGCGCGGGCCACACGGGCTCTTCAGCGACGATTTCCAGCCATACAGGAGAGCGGCTGTCAGGCGCTCAGCCGCATCCGGCGGCTCACGGCGACACGGACCGACCGGAGGACCGGGGCCGAACGGCGCTCCGCGGGCCCTGCCGAGAATGGCCTGAAGAGACCCCGACAAACCCCGAAAACGACGACGGCCCCGAGGGGGTCGCCATCGCGACCGGCCCCGGGGCCGTACCGAAGAAGAAGCTGTGGGAGGTTACGCGTCCCGGCGGAAGCCCTCCGCCGCCTTCAGGAACAGGTCGTTCGCCTCGTCCTCGCCGATCGTGACGCGCACGCCCTCCCCCGCGAACGGCCGTACGACCACGCCCTGTCGCTCGCATTCCGCGGCGAAGTCCATGGTCCGCTCGCCGAGCCGCAGCCAGACGAAGTTCGCGTGGGTGTCCGGCACGGTCCAGCCCTGGGCCACCAGACCCGCGTGGACCCGCTCGCGCTCGGCGACCAGCGCGCCGACCCGTCCGAACAGCTCGTCCTCCGCCTGCAGCGAGGCCACCGCCGCGTCCTGCGCCAGCTGGCTCACGCCGAACGGCACCGCCGTCTTGCGCAGCGCCGCCGCCACCGGCTCGTGCGCGACGGCGAAGCCCACCCGCAGGCCGGCCAGTCCGTACGCCTTGGAGAAGGTCCGCAGCACGGCCACGTTCGGCCGGTCGCGGTAGAGCTCGATGCCGTCCGGAATCTCGGCGTCGCGCACGAACTCCCGGTACGCCTCGTCGATCACCACGAGGATGTCGGAGGGCACCCGGTCCAGGAAGCGCTCCAGCTCCGCCCGGCGCACCGCGGTGCCCGTGGGGTTGTTGGGGTTGCAGACGAAGATCAGCCGGGTCCGGTCGGTGATCGCGTCGGCCATCGCGTCGAGGTCGTGCACCTCGCCGTCGGTGAGCGGCACCTGCACCGAAGTCGCCCCGCTGATCTGCGTGATGATCGGGTACGCCTCGAAGGACCGCCAGGCGTAGATCACTTCGTCACCCGGGCCGGAGGTGGCCTGGAGCAGGGACTGCGCCACACCGACCGAACCGGTGCCGGTGGCCACGTGGGAGACCGGCACGCCGAAGCGGTCGGCGATCTCCGCCATCAGCCCCGTACAGGCCATGTCCGGGTAGCGGTTGAAGTGCGCGGCCGCGGCGAGCGCGCTCTCCATGACGCCGGGCAGCGGCGGGTAGGGGTTCTCGTTGGAGGACAGCTTGAAGGCGACCGGACCACCGGCGGCGGCCGGCTTGCCCGGCTTGTAGGTGGGGACGCCGTCCAGCGCGGCGCGCAGCCTCGGGCCCGCCGCACTCGTCCCAGGGGTTCCGCTGGTCTCGCTCACAGTGTGTCCTCCTCCGTGCCTGTCACCAATACTGCTCACCTTATGAGGATTCGCCTCCGCTGCGAATGGCCCGCGGACAACTGACAGGGGACGGAACCGGGGACAACTCGGGTCACTCAGGGGCGAGCCGGGCTCGCCGGGGCCCGACCGGGAGGCCCGTCGGGCGCTCTCCGAGCGAGGGGGCGCGCGTTTCGGTGGCGCGCGCTGGTGGCGGGCGCCGTGGCGCGCATCCCCCATAGAGGTGAGTTGAGACCTCTTCGAGACCTCCACCCCTCGCCAGGCACACAGGCACAAGGGGCCACAGGACCCATGGCGTCTCGCACAACGCCCTTTCTTTCCAAGGGGATTGACCCTGTTCTGCCTTGCAGAAACGTGCCTGTCGATGCCCGCATATGCGCGCGGCCCGACCCACCCGCATCGCCCTACTATCGGCTCGCCATGACAGCAGCAGGGAAGCACCAGGTGAGCCGGGCACAGACCCGGGGAACCCGGCAGGGCCGGGCGGGCATCCGGGACGTGGCCGCCGCCGCCGGGGTCTCCATCACGACTGTCTCCGACGCACTCAACGGCAAGGGCCGGCTCCCGGACGCCACCCGCCGTCACGTCCGCGAGGTCGCCGACCGACTGGGCTATCGCCCCTCGGCCGCCGCCCGCACGCTCCGTACCGGCAAGTCGGGTCTCATCGGCCTGACCGTGACCACCTACGGGGATGAACCTTTCACCTTCACGGAATTCGCCTATTTCGCGGAGATGGCCAGGGCCGCCACATCGGCCGCGCTCGCCCGCGGCTACGCCCTCGTCATCCTCCCCGCCACCTCCCGACACGACGTGTGGTCGAACGTCGCCCTCGACGGCACCGTCGTCATCGACCCCTCCGACCACGACCCGGTCGTGACCGAACTCGTCCGCCAGGGCCTGCCCGTCGTCTCCGACGGACGCCCCGCCGGCACGCTGCCGGTCACCGCCTGGGTCGACAACGACCACGAGGCCGCCGTCCTCGACCTGCTCGACCACCTCGCGGCCGCCGGCGCCCGCCGGATCGGTCTGCTCACCGGAACGACGACCGACACGTACACCCGGCTCTCCACCACCGCGTACCTCCGCTGGTGCGAACGCGTGGGCCAGGACCCCGTCTACGAGGCCTATCCGGCGCACGATCCGTGCGCGGGCGCCGTCGCGGCCGACCGGCTGCTCGCCCGCCCGGACCGCCCCGACGCCGTGTACGGGCTCTTCGACCCCAACGGCACCGACCTGCTCGCGGCGGCCCGCCGCTACGGGCTGCGGGTCCCGGACGACCTGCTGCTCGTGTGCTGCAGCGAGTCCACGGTGTACGCCGCCACCGAGCCGCCGATCACGACGCTCTCGCTCAAGCCGCGCCGGATCGGCACCGCCGTCGTCCAGCTCCTCATCGACGCCATCGAGGGGATCGAGACGAACGGTCCGGTCGAGCGGGTGATACCGACGGAGCTGATCATCCGCACCTCGTCGCAGCGCAGACCGCCGCGGACGACGGTGAGCCCGCCCCGGTCTCCCTCGAAGGACTGAAAACCGCGCCGGGACCACGGGGGACCCGGCCCGAGGGGGGCAGGGGGAGAACGACACGGCCCGAGGGGGGCCGAACGGGGGGCGACGCTCCGGGCCGGAAGGCCGGGGGCGCGCCCGGGAGGAGAGTACGGGGAAGCGGGGGTTCTCCGACTCGCTCTTCGGCCCGGTTCGGGGCGCACACCGCGACGCGCCCCGGGCCGGGCCCCGAACCAGAACTTCCCAATTCGGGCGAAACGGCCGATGAACCCGGAGTGGACCCGGATTCACCACCCCTGGTGCGTCACACAGGACGACGCTCATTCCTATGATGGGCGCACGACACCGCGGACCATCACGACCTGGCCGGTCCGCGATGTGCAGGGCATCGCGACGGTGGTGGAGGGGTCGATGACACAGGGGGACGGGCAGGAACCCGTGGTGCGCACGGCGACGTTGCGTGACTTCCGTGTACCTCCGTACGCCCAGGTGCCCGTCCAGGGCCATCCCGCCGACCCGCGGAGGGCCCCCGCTCCCACGGCGCCCATGCCCGCGGACGCCACGCTCCACCTGGGCAGCCTCCCGCTCGGACACCCCCTGAACCCGCACCCGGGCCAGGAGCCCGAGCCGTACGACGTCTTCGCCGCCGGAGCCCCGACGCCGGCGGCACCGCCCGCGCCGCCCGCCCCGGCCGCGCCGCCCGCCCCGGCCGCGCCGCCCGCCCCGGCCGCGCCTCTGGCGCAGACCGAGGGGCACCCCGGCAACGCCTTCCCCGACGACGCGCTGCCCGAGGGCTACACCCCCACCGAGCGCGACCTGCCGGTCATCCAGCGCGGCGACACGGTCCGGATGCACGTCGACCCCCTGCCGCACCCCGAGGTCCCGGACTCCGACGGCCGCGGCCCGCTCTACGTCGTGGGCGACGTCCACGGCTATCTCGACGAGCTCGTGGCGGCCCTGCGGGCCCAGGGTCTCGTCGACGAGAACGGCGGCTGGGCCGCGGGCAACGCCCGGCTGTGGTTCCTCGGCGACTTCACCGACCGCGGCCCGGACGGCATCGGCGTCATCGACCTGGTGATGCGTCTGTCCGCCGAGGCGGCGGCCGCCGGCGGCTACTGCAAAGCGCTCATGGGCAACCACGAGCTGCTTCTCATCGGCGCCAAGCGCTTCGGCGACACGCCCGTCAACTCGGGTGCCGGCACCGCCACCTTCCAGGCCGCCTGGCTGCTCAACGGCGGCCAGAAGCACGACATGGACCGCCTCCAGGATGTCCATCTGCAGTGGATGTCCCGGCTCGACGCCGTCGTGGCCGAGGACGACCACTTGCTCCTGCACTCGGACACCACCGCGTATCTGGAGTACGGCGAGACCATCGAGGACGTCAACGACACCGTCCACGAGCTCATCAACCGGAACGACGCGGACGAAGTCTGGGACCTCTTCCGGAAGTTCACCAAGCGCTTCGCCTTCCGCGACGAGGAGGCCGGCCCGCACGCCGTGCGCGAGCTGCTCTCCACGTACGGCGGCCGGCGGATCGTGCACGGCCACAGCCCCATCCCGTACCTCCTCGGCCAGGTCGGCACGGAGGACGGCGAGGAGGGCGAGCGTCCGGTCGTCGACGGTCCGCACGTCTACGCGGACGGACTGGCCATCGCGATGGACGGCGGCGTGACCATGGCCGGAAAGCTGCTGGTCGTCCAACTCCCGCTGCCCGCCTGAGGCATAACCGTACGCATCCGGGGAATCCGACTCCCGAAACGCCCTGCCACCACCGCCGCGAACCCGACACCCCCGGCCCGTCCGTGGCAGGTTCTCCCTCCGTTTCCGCCCGACCCGCCGCCCCCTCCTGGCCGGTTCCGGCCTCCCACGGAGCATCGGGGGATGCACATGCACGTGGCCCCACACCTGCTGCCCGAAGACCGCCCCGCATTCGAACGGATCCTCGACGACGCGCTGCGCGCCGTGTACGGCCTCCAGGATCCCGCCGCGGCCGCAAGCGCCCGGCCGCTCACGATCGCGCAGCTGCGCACCAGGGTGCTGGACGCCCTGGACCCTCTCACCGCCACCGCCGCCGTCGAGTACGACCACTTCGTCCGCCTGCGCGAACAAGCCCGTGAGCACGCCCGCGAACAGACCCGTTCCCCCCAGGACGGCCGCGGTACGGACGAACGGCCGCTCCACGCGCGCGGGGCGGGCCTGATCGCCGTCGTCACCGTCCTCGCCCCGCTCCTCGCGGGCGCGACGGCCGTGACCCTCCTCCTGGTCGGGGCGGTCCTCCGCCTGTTCGAGCCGGTCCCCGCCTTCGCGGACACCCTGCTCACCGCGGGGCTGTTCTTCGGCGCCGCCGCCGCGGCCGGTCTGCTGTGCGGTGCCGCGGCCCTGCTGGTCACGGCCCTGCGCCACCGGGCCGCCCCGGCCGGGACCGCCGACGGGTCCGCCGACGGGTCCGCCGCCGACGACGAGACGGCCCGCGCGGAGGAGGCCTGGCACTGGGCGCTGCGGGACCGGGGAATCCTCCCCTTCCTGCACGACGCCCTCGCTCCGCCGCCGGAGGGTCCGGAGCATCCCGCCCCGGACCCCGATCGCCTCCCCCGGGTCGGCTACAGCGCCCCGGACTTCACCGGCCCCGACGTCCCCGACCTCGACTGATCGTCCGTCGTCTCCACTGCCCGGTGCGCGGCCCGGTCCGCCGGTCGGTCCGCCGGTCGGTCCGCCGGTCGGCCGTCATATGCCGACTGTCAGCTCTCCGCCATCGGCAGATAGACCCGGTTGCCCGACGCCGCGAACTCCTCGGACTTCCGCAGCATGCCCGCGGCGATCTCCTCGTCGCTCGCCGCCGGCGCGTCCCCGCCGAACTGCTCGGTGATGCTCCTGCTGATCTTCATCGAGCAGAACTTCGGCCCGCACATCGAGCAGAAGTGCGCCGTCTTCGCGGGCTCCGCCGGCAGCGTCTCGTCGTGGAACTCCCGTGCCGTGTCCGGGTCGAGGGCCAGGTTGAACTGGTCCTCCCAGCGGAACTCGAAGCGCGCGTCCGACAGCGCGTCGTCCCACTCCTGAGCGCCCGGATGCCCCTTCGCCAGGTCCGCCGCGTGCGCGGCGATCTTGTAGGTGATGACGCCGGTCTTCACGTCGTCCCGGTTCGGCAGCCCCAAGTGCTCCTTGGGAGTGACGTAGCAGAGCATCGCCGTGCCCCACCAGGCGATCATCGCCGCGCCGATGCCCGAGGTGATGTGGTCATATGCCGGAGCTACGTCGGTGGTGAGCGGGCCGAGCGTGTAGAACGGCGCCTCGTCGCAGATCTCCTGCTGGAGTTCCACGTTCTCGCGGATCTTGTGCATCGGGACGTGGCCCGGGCCCTCGATCATCGTCTGGACGTCGTGCCGCCGGGCGATCCGGTTGAGCTCGCCGAGCGTGCGCAGCTCCGCGAACTGCGCCTCGTCGTTGGCGTCGGCGATCGAGCCGGGCCGCAGGCCGTCGCCGAGCGAGTACGTGACGTCGTAGGCCGCCAGGATCTCGCAGAGCTCCTCGAAGTTCGTGTAGAGGAAGTTCTCCTGGTGGTGCGCGAGACACCAGGCGGCCATGATCGAGCCGCCGCGCGAGACGATGCCGGTCTTGCGGCGCGCGGTCAGCGGCACGTACGGCAGCAGCACACCGGCGTGCACCGTCATGTAGTCGACGCCCTGCTCGGCCTGCTCCACGACCGTGTCCTTGTAGATCTCCCAGGTCAGCTCCTCGGCGCGGCCGTCCACCTTCTCCAGCGCCTGGTAGAGCGGCACCGTGCCGATCGGCACGGGGGAGTTGCGCAGCACCCACTCACGGGTGGTGTGGATGTTGCGGCCGGTGGACAGGTCCATGACCGTGTCGGCGCCCCACCGGGTCGCCCAGGTCATCTTCTCGACCTCCTCCTCGATGGAGGAGGTGACGGCGGAGTTGCCGATGTTGGCGTTGACCTTCACCAGGAACCGCTTGCCGATGATCATCGGCTCGATCTCCGGGTGGTTGACGTTGACCGGCAGGACGGCGCGGCCGGCCGCGAGTTCCTCCCGTACGACCTCGGGGGAGACGTTCTCGCGGATCGCGACGAACTCCATCTCCGGCGTGATCTCGCCACGCCGGGCGTACGCGAGCTGGGTCACCGCCTGACCGCTCCGGCCCCGGCGCGGCAGCCGCGGCCGGCCGGGGAAGACGGCGTCGAGGTTCCTGAGTCCACCGCGCGGCGCGGTGTGCTTGATGCCGTCGTCCTCGGGGCGGAGGGGGCGGCCCGGGTACTCCTCGGTGTCGCCCCGGCCGGTGATCCAGTTCTCCCGCAGCGGCGGCAGGCCGCGGCGGACGTCGGTGTCGGAGGCGGGATCGGTGTACGGGCCGGACGTGTCGTACAGCGTGACGTCCGTGCCGTTGGTGAGGTGCACCTGGCGGACGGGCACCCGGATGTCGGGGCGGGAGCCCTCGACGTATCCCTTGTGCCAGCCCGGCGTGCGCTCCTGCGGCTCGTTCCGTTCGGAGGCAGGCGTGCGTGCATCCTGAATGGTCATCTGACCGAATCTCCCTACGCCGGCATTACCCGGTAACAGGTTCGGCGGTCGGCGCAGCGATTCGTCAGCGCCCTCTCAGCCCGGTGCTCCGAGCTCCCGCGTGTGCAAAAGGTGACACCACGCTAGCGCCACCGCTGGCGTGCTGAACAGTGGGCCCTGGGCGCTGTTGGGATGATCGGCCGGTGACTTCGACGCACCACACCCCCGATCCGCACGGTCCGTCCCAGGGGCACAGCCATCACCACGGGCCGGCCGCCCCCGTCTCCCGGCATCTGAGAAAGGTCATCGCCGCGGTCCTCGTCCCCTTCGCCGCCGCCGTGGTCGTCGGCCTGGTGATGCTGTGGCCGGGCAGCGCCCCGGCGCACCATCGCACGGGGGTCGGCTTCGACCGGCAGACCGAACAGGGCCGGGTCGCCTCGGTCGAGACCATCGACTGCGAGGACGCGGGCGTCGCCGCGATGCCGGGCGCCGGCCAGCCGGAGCCGGCGCCGCGGGCGGACACGGCGGCCAAGGCGTGCGGAAAGGCGACCGTCGAGGTCACGACGGGTCCCCACAAGGGCCGCACCTTCACCGAGATCGTCCCGCCGGACGCGCCGCGGCAGCTCCACGAGAGGCAGGGGGTGATCGTCGCGTACGCGCCGGACGCGCCGCGCGAACTCCAGTACGGGGTCACCGACGTGAACCGGAAGGTGCCGCTCGCCGTACTCGCCGGCATCTTCGCACTCGTCGTCGTGCTGGTCGGCCGGATGCGCGGCGTGACGGCCCTGATCGCACTCGCCGTGAGCTTCGCGATTCTGACCCTGTTCATTCTCCCGGCGATCATCCAGGGGTCGAATCCGCTGGTCGTCGCCGTCGTCGGATCGAGCGCGATCATGCTGATCGCGCTCTACATGTGTCACGGGCTCTCCGCGCGCACCTCGGTGGCGGTGCTCGGCACGCTCGTTTCGCTGCTGCTGATCGGCCTGCTCGGCTCGTTCTTCATCGGCTGGGCCGCGCTCAGCGGCAACACGGACGACAACACCGGCCTCATCCACGGCCTCTACCCGGACATCGACATGTCGGGTCTGCTGCTCGCCGGCATCATCATCGGCTCGCTCGGCGTGCTCGACGATGTGACGGTCACCCAGACCTCGGCGGTCTGGGAACTGCATCAGGCGGACCCGGACATGGGGCCGCGGGCGCTCTACCGGGCGGGCATCCGGATCGGCCGGGACCACATCGCCTCGGTGGTGAACACCCTGGTGCTCGCCTACGCGGGTGCGGCGCTGCCGCTGCTGCTGCTCTTCTCCATCGCGCAGAGCAGCGTGGGCACCGTGGCCAACAGCGAACTGGTCGCGGAGGAGATCGTCCGGACCCTGGTCGGGTCGATCGGTCTGGTCGCGGCGGTACCGGTCACCACCGCGCTCGCGGCGCTCGTGGTGTCGGCGGACCGGCCGGGCGCAGGGGACGCGCCGGTGGGCCGGGAGGGGGGACAGCCGGCGGGACGGCCGGCGGGGCGGAGCGGTCGGACAGGCCGCGGCGGTCGGCGGCGCCGGGCCAGGTGACGCTGCTCCGAGCGCGGGCTCAGCCCGCGTTCTCCTCGGCCAGAATCCGCCCGAGTGCCGCCTCCAAGTGGTCCTCGAAGTCACCCAGTGTCCGTTCCTGACCGAGCGGGACGAGCTTGTCCGTCCGGTCGAGGAAGGCGACCAACGGCGGCGCACTCGCCCGGAACAGGGCGCGGTCGCCACCGACCTGGAGTCGGATCATGACATCGGAAAGACCGTCGGGATCGGTCGGCGCGATGTGCACATCACCGTCCCCGCTCGGTCCGTTGATCCCGTCGAGCAGGAGTTCTCGACCGAATGCCCAGGTCACGGGCGCGTCCCCAGGGAGATGGAATGTCATCCGCACCGCGTAGGGGTCACCGGTCTCGTATCGCAGTTCCACCGGGATCCTGAAGGAGAGCTCCTCGGAGACGAGGAAGCTCATCAGGACCTCGGCCTGAACCGTCTCTCGCATCATGTACCCCGCATCGGATGGGCAGTTGTGTACGCAGGCTTGGTGAAAGCTGTGGTCGAAACGGCCAGGAATGATCCACCATGGCCCTCTTGACGCAATCGTGCTGTAAGCGCTAGCAGATCACAAGGAGTGATTTTTCAGATACTGATAGAGAGGGCGAGGGAGGAGAAGAGCATTCCGGCCTCATTGCGTAGCCACTCGACTGCGGGTAGCAACCGCTCTTCCTGGTGCAGAGGCAAGGAAACGGCCAACGCGGCGGCCGTGGAGCCCACGGTGATCGGGATGGCGCCGCAGACTGTGCCGAGCGCATATTCCTGACGCTCCACCAAGGGCTCCATTCGCCCTATTCCACCCAAACGGTCCAGAAGGGCTTTTTGATTACGCACCGTATACGGCGTGAGCGCCTGGACCGGGTGACGATCGAGATGCTCTTGACGACTCTTCGGATCGAGTTGACTGAGCAGGCACTGTCCGACCGCGTGCGCGTGGCCGGTCTCCCGGAAGTCGGCCCACTCCTCGACGGCCGGGGCGGCCGGAGCGTCGGCGACGGAGACCAGCTCGATCTCGCCCTCGCGATAGAGGGCGAAGTAAATGGGCAGGCCTATGGCGTCGCGCCAGTGGGCGAGCGAGTCCTCGATCTTGGTGCGACGATTCTGCACAGCGCCGCCGCCGACCAGCCGGGCGGCGGCGTCACCGAGGATGAACACACCCTTCTCGCGGCGCAGATAGCCCTCATACGCCAGGGTGCGGAGCAGGTGGTACGCGGTGGACAGCGGCAGTCCCGCCTCGCGCGCCAGCTGTTTGGCAGGGGCTCCGTCGCCATGCGAGCCCACCGCCTCCAGCAGTCTCAACGCCCGCTGCACGGAGCCGATCAGGGTAGGAGCAGCGGGCTGCGAAGCAGTGGCCAAAGGTCACCCCCAGGCGTGTCGACGGGTGCGTCACACCCGCCCGCGGGGGCCTCCCCCGCGCGCCCGCCGCGGCCTGGAACCGTAAAGGTCTAGACCTGAACTTCCCGGAGCGGCAGAGGAATTCCACTCTAATGGCAGGTCACACGGGCACCCCCGTTTCAACCTGTGCGTTCCCTCGGCCGGGCTAAAAGCCGGCGGAGACCCCGGACCGACGGGTCACCCGTGCTACAGATGTCCGGCGGATCGGGCCGGGTCCGCCTCCGTCACCAGTCGCCGCGCGAGCCGCCCTTGGACGTGACCTTGCGGACGACGAAGATCAGACCGCCGACGAGGGCCACGAAGAGCAGCACCTTGAACACCAGCCCGACCACGAAGCTCAGGACGGAAGTGATCAGGCCGCCGAACACGGCCAGGGCGATGACGGGTATGGCGACCCACTTCACCCACCACGGCATCCCCGCGAGAATCTCCTTCACCGCCATAGCGCTTACCTCATCTCGGAAGAGTCCTGAAGGTCCGGAGCCGAGGCCTTCACCTCGGTCCGCCGGCCCGCCGGCACCCACCGCGCCGGACACCTTCGATGCTAGGGCCGCCCACCGCCCGAGCGGAGGCCGTCCGGCCCCCGCTCTTCCCTGATCCGCCCCCTAGGGGGTGTCCCGCCGAAGCGGCCGCCGCATCGGGGTGCGATCCCTGAGAACACCCGCTGACCAGGCCGGTCACGCCTCCGGCGGGGAGAACACCACCAGGACCCGCAGATCCTCGGTGATGTGGTGGAAGCGGTGCGGCACCCCGGCCGGCACGTACACCACACTGCCCCGCGCGACCTGCGTCGTCTCGTCCCCGACCGTGATCGAGGCCCGGCCGCTCGCCACGAAGTACACCTCGTCCTGCCCGTGCGGCTGCTGCGGGTCCGGACTGCCCGCGTCGAGCGCGTACAGACCGAGGGACATGTTCCGCTCCCGCAGGAACTGGAGATAGGCACCTTCGTTGGCCGCCCGCTCCGCCTCCAGCTCGTCCAGCCGGAATACCTTCATTGCTCGTCCGCCCCTGTTTTTGACCAGATCCTGTCTGTCACGATCTGACACATGAAGAATTTCGTCGTCAAGACGCTCGCCAACGCGGGTGCTCTGGGAGTCGCCATCTGGCTGCTCCAGGACATCACACTGACCGGCGACAGCACCGGCAAGAAGGCGTGGATACCCTGATCCTGGTCGCCCTTGTCTTCGGGCTGGTGAACTTCCTGGTGAAGCCGGTCGTCCAGCTCCTCACCATTCCGCTCTTCATTCTCACCCTCGGCCTGATCACCCTGATCGTCAACGCGCTCATGCTGCTGCTGACGTCCTGGCTGGCCGGGGTGCTCGACCTCAGCTTCCACGTCGAGGGCTTCTGGACCGCGGTGCTCGGCGGCCTGATCATCTCCGTCGTCTCCTGGGCGCTGAACGTCGTCCTGCCCGACGGCGACTGAAGGCGCCAGAACAACCCGGAAGGGGCGTTCCGAGCCTCCCCCCTCGTGGCTCGGAACGCCCCTGTTCCCCCTGCGGGTCCCTTGGGGACAACCGCTCGAACAAGGCTAGTTGACTGAGTGTCAGTGTCCAATCACGGTAGCGACAGCGGCCTATCGACTTATTTATAGTTGGACAGTTCCGGGGACGAGTCGATCGGCCGCGAGGCCGGAAGGGGACCGGCATGGATCTGACCCTGCTGCGCACCTTCGTCATGGTGCACCGGGCCGGATCCTTCACCCGCGCCGCCGCCCTGCTCGGCCTCTCCCAGCCGGCCGTCACCAGCCAGATCCGCACCCTGGAGCGCCAGCTGGGGCGTCCGCTCTTCCTCCGGCAGGCCCGCGGAGTCACCCCGACCACCATCGGCGACGAACTCGCGCACCGCGCCGCACCGCATCTGGACGCGCTCGTCGAGATCGCCGAGACCGGCCTGGACGAGCAGAACGGCGTCCGTACGCTGCATGCCGCCGGACCGCCCGAGTTCACCTCGGCCCGGGTGCTGCCCGCGCTCACCCCGCTGGTCACCCAGGGGCTCGCCGTCCGCTTCACGCTGCTCGGCAACGCGGAGGAGATCCTCGACGGGCTCGCCGCGGGCCACCACGACCTGGCCGTGGCCACCGCCCTGCCCCGCGGCGCGCTGTTCACCGCCACCCCGCTCTGCGACGAGGAGCACGTCCTGGTCGCCGCCCCGCGCTGGGCCGGACTGCTCGCCCCCGAGAAGCCGTTACGCGAGCGGGCCACCGCGCTGGAGCGGTTACCCGTGGTCGAGGTGCACGAGTCGCTGCCGTTCGTCAGCCGCTACTGGGCGGCCGTCTTCGAGACCAAGCCGGCCGGCACCGCCACCGTGATCGCCCCGGACCTGCGCGCGGTCCTGGAGTCCGCGGCCGCCGGGGCCGGAATCGCCGTCCTGCCGCGCTATCTGTGCGAGCCCGACCTGGCACGAGGACGGCTGGTGGCCCTGCTCGACCCTCCCGTACCCCCGCTGCGTACCTACTTCCTCGTCGTCCGCACCGGCACCCTCGCCCTGCCGCATCTCGCCCGCGCCCACGCGCGGCTGCTGCGAGCCGCAGAGGCCTGGTGAGTTTCAGGACACCGGGGACGGGCCATTTTCTTCCCATGACCGAACGACCAGTGGTCAAGCGCACCGCACGCGCCATCCTGCTCGACGGGGACGACCTGATCCTCATCAAGCGCACCAAGCCGGGCGTCGATCCCTACTGGGTGACACCAGGAGGCGGGGTCGAACCGTCCGACCCGACGGTCGTCGAAGCCCTGCACCGCGAAGTACACGAGGAACTCGGCGCCAAGATCACCGATGTGGTGCCCTGTTTCGTCGACACCGTCGAGCACATCGTCGACGGCGGCGTCTCCGGGGTGAAGGTGCAGCACTTCTTCGTCTGCCGTCTCGAATCCATGGACCCCGGGCAACGGCACGGACCCGAGATCGACGAGCCGCTGGGCGAGTACGAGATCGTCCGGGTCCCGTTCAGCCGGGTCGGGATCGCCGCCGTCCATCTCGTCCCGCTCTCGCTGCGCCACTACCTCGACGGCAACATCGAGGGCGTCCGCGCGATGCACGCCCCCGACCTGGGCTGACTCCGCCCGCCCGGCAGCGCGCCCTCGAACGCCCGGCACCCGGTCAGCCCCGGGTGCCGGGCGTCCCCGCCGCGCCCCGCTGGACCAGCGCGTACGCCTCGCGCAGATCCGCTCCGGCGTAGTGGTGGGTCGCCAGGTCCACGAGGTGGTGGTCGGCGTTCACGGCCACGGTCTCCGGGACCGTGGCGAAGAGCGCCGCGTCCGACATCGAGTCCCCGTACGCCACGCAGTCGGCCGGCCGGACCCCGAACCGCCCGCAGAGCTCGCCGGCGATCCGCACCTTCGAGGAGGCGTCGAGGACACCGGGCCGGTGGATCGGCCGGGTGAACGGGACGCTGGGCCAGCGCGAGCCCTCGGCCGCCTCCACGCCCCACTCCAGCAGCCGCTGGACGAAGAAGTCGGGCGAGAGCGAGATGACCGCGCAATGGTCGCCCCTGGCACGGATGTCCGCCCACACCTCCCGGATACCGGACAGCCACGGAGCCCCGTCGAAGGCGGCCGCCACCTGTTCCGGGGTGAGTTCGGCCCACAGCTCCCGGGCTTGTACGGCGAACTCGTCGGAGGCGAGCCCGCGGGCCAGGAAGTCCTGCTCGAGCCGTTCGATCTCCGCGCTCAGTCCGAGCTGTCGGGAGATCTCGACCGCGGCCGCCGAGCCACGGATCAACGTGCCGTCGAGGTCGAAGAGGTGCAGCCTGCGCCCGCCACGAGGAGCTGTCGTATCCGCCATGTACGCCGAGGCTAGTACGGCCGCTTACTCCCTGGAACAGACGCGGAGAAGGTGGCTCGTTCGCCACCGTGTTTCACGTGAAACATCTCCGCCGGCCCGCACGACGGGCCCTCCTCGTCGTCCATGTGGCCGTCTCCGTGTCCTGGCTCGGTCTCAGCCTGGGCCTGCTGACCCTCGGCATCACCGCGTACACGACCCAGGACCTCTCCCTGACGCGGGCCGCGTACCGGGCGATGCGCGTGTTCTCGGACTGGCTGCTGCCCCCGGTCGCCCTGATGACCCTGGGCAGCGGCCTGATGCTCTCCCTGGGCACCCCCTGGGGACTGGCCCGGCACCGCTGGGTCTGGACCAAGTTCTGGCTCACCACGGCCACCGCCATGGCCACGATCTTCGCCCTCCGTCCGGAGATCGCCCAGGTGGCGGAGGCCGGAGTGCCGGACGCCGCGCTGATCGCGGCACCGGTCATCTCGACGATCGCCTACCTCTTCATGACCGCGCTCTCGGTGCTCAAGCCCTGGGGGCCGACCCGGCGCGGCCGACGGCTCCGCGCGGCGGCCCTGGCACGCTCCGCCCCGGCCTCGACACGGCCCACCCCGATCCTGACGGGCTCCCGCAAACCGGTGGACACGCCGTCGCCACGTCACCCAGCATGATCGTCATGCCGCTCTCAGAAAACTCGCTCGCCCAGCTTCCGATCCGGCACCTGACCTCGAACGACCTTCTCGCGTGCGCCGATCTCTCCGAGGACCGGGGCTGGCACCGGGAGGAGTACAAGTGGGGCCTGCTGCTCGCCGCGGGCACGGGATACGGCATCGACGCCCCCGACGGCCAGGGGCTGGCCACCGCCTGCGTGGTCACCTCGTACGGACCCGGGCTCGCCGCGATCGGCATGGTCCTCGTCGCCGAACGCTACGCCCGCCGGGGCATCGGACGCCGACTGATGGGGCACGTCCTGACCGAGGCCGGCGATACCCCGCTGACGCTGTACGCCACCTCCAACGGCCGCCCGCTCTACGAGGAACTCGGGTTCACCGAGATCGCGGAAGCGGAGATGCTCCGGGGCACCTTCACCTTCGCGGAGCCGGCGGCCGAGCCGCGGCCCGGGACGTCGGTCCGGCCCGCCACCGCGGAGGACCTGCCGGCCATTCTCCGCCTCGACGACGAGATCTTCGGCGCCGACCGCACACATGTCCTCACCCGGCTGCCCGCCTTCGCCGACCATCTGCGGGTCGCCGAGCGCGAAGGCCGGCTCACCGGCTTCGGCGCTCTCTGGCCCAACATGGACACCCATGTCCTCGGCCCCCTGATCGCCCACGACCCGGAGACGGCCCAGGCCCTGGTGGCCTCGCTGGCCGCCGCCACCGACCGGCCGCTGCGTACGGACATCGACTCCGGACGGCACAGTGCCTTGATCACCTGGCTGAAGGCGAACGGAGTGGACCGGATCGCCCGCACCTCCCTCATGGTCCGCTCACTGCCCGGTCTGCCGGGCGACGACCGCCGTCGCTTCGCGCCGCTGACCGTCGCGGCGGGATAGCCGCCGCCGATGAACAGGCTCCACGAAGAGGCCGGGACCGCTCCGGCCGCTGTCCCGTACCGGAAGGACATCCCCGCATGAGCGATCTCGCGATCCGGCCCGCCGTCCACGCCGACCTCCCCGCCATCGTGGCCATGCTCGCCGACGATCCGCTGGGCGCGCTGCGCGAGTCTCCGGACGACCTCACCCCGTACACGGACGCCTTCGACCGGCTCGACGGCGATCCGCACCAGCATGTGGTCGTGGCCGTGCGCGCGGACCGGATCGTCGGCACCCTTCAGCTCACGATCATCCCCGGACTGTCCCGCCGGGGCATGACCCGCTCGGTCATCGAGGGCGTCCGCGTCCACGCCGACGAACGCGGCAGCGGTCTCGGCACGCAGCTCATCGAGTGGGCCGTGGAGACCTCCCGCGCGCAGGGCTGCGGACTGGTGCAGCTGACCTCCGATGTCACCCGCACCGACGCCCACCGGTTCTACGAGCGGCTCGGCTTCGAGCCCTCGCACCTCGGGTTCAAGCTGAACCTGTGAGCGGTGGGGTGCGGTGTTTCACCCCCGCTTCCCGTGCCCCGAGCCCGACCCGGAGGCGCTGGCGGCGGCCGACCTGG